>JAAYGZ010000247.1 GCA_012727515.1 Desulfovibrionales bacterium | reverse complement strand
TGCTTGGCAACTTCTGTTTTGCCCACACCTGTCGGGCCAGTCAGCAAAAACGACCCCACAGGACGTTCTGCATTGCCAAGCCCGGCCCTGGAACGCTTGATGGCCAGACTGAGCATGGACACAGCTTCGTGCTGTCCAAATACCTGCTGTCCCAGTTCCTCTTCCAGGTTGCCCAGGCGTTCACGGTCTGAAGTACTGACCCGCGAGCTGGGAATCCGCGCCATGCGGGCCACCACGTCTTCAATATCGCGGCGGGTAATGGATTTACGCCGATTGCGCTCCCCGGACAGCACAAAAAGCGCTCCGGCCTCGTCAATCACATCAATGGCTTTGTCAGGCAGAAAGCGGTCATTGATATGTCGGGCAGAAAGCTCCACCGCAGCACTCAGGGCTGAGGGCTGGTATTTAACTCCGTGAAAATCCTCGTAATGCTTGCGCAGGCCCAGGAGGATTTTTTCGCTTTCCGCAATGCTTGGCTCTGCAATATCTATTTTCTGAAACCGCCGCGACAAGGCGCGGTCCTTTTCAAAATGATTCTTGTATTCTTCGTATGTGGTGGAGCCAATACAGCGTAATTCTCCGGAAGCCAGCACAGGCTTTAAGATATTTGAAGCATCCATGGTCCCGCTGCTGGTTGAGCCAGCCCCGACAATGGTATGGATTTCATCAATACATAAAATTGCTCCGGGCATGGCTTTCAGTTCCGCAATAACCCCTTTGAGCCGGGCTTCAAAATCGCCCCGATACTTGGTGCCAGCCAACAAACTGCCCATGTCCAGAGCAAAAATCCGCGCCTCGACAAACTGGGCCGGCACATCGTGTTCAGCAATTTTCAGGGCCAGGCCCTCGGCCACGGCTGTTTTGCCCACCCCAGGGTCGCCCACAAAAATAGGATTATTCTTTTTGCGCCGTGCCAGAACCTGCAAGGTGCGCCGCAATTCTTCTTCGCGCCCGATAAGCGGGTCAATGCCCCCTTCCTGGGCCCTGGCCACCAGATCCACAGTATATTTTTCCAAGGCGCTCTGCTTGGGATCATCCGTGGCGCCCTGGCCCTCGCTGCCCTCGCCTTCTGGCATCTGATGGGAAATATATTCCAGCACCACCATGCGCGAAAGGCCCTGGGCTTTGAGATAATACACCCCAAAGGCATCTTCTTCTTCCAGCATGGCTGCCAGAAAATCTCCGACCTGGACCGTGGATTTGCCCGCAGACTGCATGTGCAGCACAGCCCGTTGCATGGCCCGTTGCACGCTGACAGTCTGGATAATTTCGTGTTCAGGCCGGGGATTCACTTCCAGGTGGTCCAGAAAAAACTGGATCAACTGCTTGCGCAACCTGTCCAGATCAATGCCACAGCCCTGCAAAATACTCTGCCCGTAATTATCCAGCGCATAACTGTACAACAAATGCTCCAGGGTCAGAAACTCATGTTGTCGCAGTTTTACTTCCCGGACAGCATTGCCGATAATTCGTTCCAAATCCTTGCTCAGCATTTATACCTCTTCCATGGAGCACCGCAACGGAAACGAACGCGCCCGTGCCATCTGATGCACCATATGAACCTTTGTCTCAGCTACTTCAGCTGTGTAGATACCACACTGGCCCACGCCCTGTTCATGCACGCTCATCATCACGCGCATGGCCTCTTCCTCGGATTTATGAAACACACGCATGAGTACTTCGACCACAAATTCCATAGTGGTGTAGTCATCATTGTGCAGTAAAACCTTAAATTGCCGAGGCTCTTGCAGTTCTTCTTCCAGGATTACGTCTGGCGCAAGACCCGGATCAGCATATGGCACAGTCATACCCGTACTCCTGTGCGCACCAACAAGCCCTTATTCTTCATCATCAAATTCCTGAATCCAGCCTGTCAGAAATTCTACAACCTGGTTTGCCTGCTTGACTGAAGAAATATTGAATTTGGACTGGGGCATAAAGCGTCCATTGCGTTTCTGGTATCGTCCGACCCGAAATTTCACCGGCCCGAACTCGCTTTCTCCACGCCCGGCTTCCTGATAGGCAAACATAACCGTGGCCCAGGCCCCGCGCGATAAAACCTCTTTTTTTATCTCGCGCACTTTCTGTACGCCCTCTTCATCTGTCCAATCTATGGTAATCTCATCAATGGATTCAGCCATGTGCTCTCCTTATTTCTGTGTGCATGTGTTGCAAACTTTTACCCATAGCATACTAGGCTGTTGGCAACCCACGAAGTATTAATGCCCCGGCAGTCAAAAGCAAGGC
>JAAYGZ010000246.1 GCA_012727515.1 Desulfovibrionales bacterium | reverse complement strand
TTGTTCTCTGAACTGGGCGAAACATATAAATTAGAAATTATTGATGACTTGGGCGCAGAACTGGTTTCTGTGTATCGGCACGGTGACTTTGTTGATTTGTGCCGTGGTCCGCATCTGCCGGGCACTGGGTTTTTGCAGGCCTTTACCCTGACGGCAGTGGCTGGCGCGTATTGGCGAGGAGATTCCAACAGGCCCATGTTGCAGCGCATTTACGGTACTGCATTTGCTACGCCCAAAGAATTAAAAGCGCACTTGGCCATGCTTGAAGAGGCGAAAAAGCGCGATCACCGCAAGTTAGGACCACAGCTTGACTTGTTCAGCTTTCATGAGCGCGGCGGGGCAGGCATGGCCTACTGGCATCCCAAGGGCGCTCTTATTCGTACAATTTTAGAAGATTTTGTGACCAAGGAAATGGTCCGCCGTGGTTACGGCATTGTGCGCACGCCCCAGATATTAAAGCGTGATTTGTGGGAAACTTCCGGGCATTACGACAACTACCGTGAAAATATGTATTTTACGGAAATAGATGACGTGCCGTACGGGGTTAAGCCCATGAACTGCGTGGCGCATATGCTCATTTACAATACACGCCAGCGCAGTTATCGCGATCTGCCAGTGCGTTTGTTTGAATTTGGGGTGGTGCATCGCCACGAGCTGTCTGGCGTACTGCATGGCCTGCTGCGTGTGCGGCAGTTTACCCAGGACGATGCGCACATCATCTGCCGTCCAGACCAGCTCCTTGATGAAATCAAGGGTGTTATGGGCTGGATTCAAGATCTGATGGGTGTTTTTGGTTTTGAATATGCCATGGAAATCAGTACACGGCCGGAAAAATCCATTGGTTCTGACGCTGATTGGGAGCGCGCCACTCGTGCTTTGATTGACGCCATGCATGAGATGGACCTGCCGTATCAGATCAACGAAGGGGACGGTGCATTTTATGGTCCCAAAATTGATGTGAAACTGCGTGATTGCCTGGGCCGATCCTGGCAATGCTCAACCATTCAGGTAGATTTTACCCTGCCAGAGCGCTTTGATCTGCTCTATGTGGGTGAGGATGGAGAACGACACCGGCCTGTTATGGTGCATCGTGCTATTTTAGGCTCTGTAGAACGTTTTATTGGAATTTTGACTGAGCATTTTGCCGGAGCGTTCCCGACCTGGCTGGCCCCTGTCCAGGCTCGTATCTTAACTGTCACAGATGCGCACAATGAATTTGCCCGTCAGTGCCAGGAAGAATTGCAGCAGGCTGGAATGCGTGTGGAACTGGATGTGCGTAATGAAAAGCTCGGCTTCAAGGTCCGTGAGGCGCAGATGGAAAAAATTCCATACGCCCTGGTTGTGGGGGATCAGGAAGTTGAGCAGTCCTGCGTCAATGTGCGTGCCCGGGGCGGTGCTTCTGTGGGCATGATGTCTGTGGGTGAGTGTATCAGCATGTTGCAGCAGGAATGTGAAGAACCCTTTAAACATGGAGGAATGAGATATTCTTTCAGCTACTAAAGCTCGTCGGAACAAGCAGATCCGGGCAAAAGAAATCCGGGTTGTAGGAGAGGACGGAAATCAGTTAGGCATCATGGGTGTGCCAGAAGCCCTGGAACATGCCGAAGCAGTTGGGCTGGACCTTGTGGAGGTGGCGCCCAATGCCAAGCCTCCGGTCTGTAAAATTATGGACTATGGGAAGTATCTGTATGAAGAGAAAAAGAAATCCCAGGAGGCCAAAAAACGGCAGACTCAGATTCAGGTCAAGGAAATAAAATTTCGTCCACATACAGACGACCACGATCTGGAAACCAAGGTCAAGCATATCCGTCGTTTTATCGAAGACGGAGATCGCTGTAAGGTGACTGTGTTCTTTCGGGGCCGAGAAATGGCGCACCAGAGTCGTGGTCAGATAATTCTGGACCGTGTGGTAGAGATGCTCGCTGATGTGGCCAAGGTCGAGCAATCTTCACGTCTGGAAGGCCGGACTATGCACTTATTGCTGGCTGGCCTGCCCAGGAAATAACACGCATAACGCAGTCAAAAATCTTGACATGTGCCTTTGTTCTGGACAAAGCGCCCTTCTGCTACTTTTTGAAAAAATTTCCCGTTTCTAGCGGGAGGACGCTGTAGTGTTGGCCGTTTCAGCGGCCTTATTTTGTTGAGGAGGAATTATGCCAAAGCTTAAAACAAACCGGAGTGCTGCAAAGCGCTTTCAGGTTACGGGAACAGGAAAGGTAAAGCGCAGTCATTCCAACATGCGTCATATCCTGACCAAGAAGTCCCCGAAGCGGAAACGTCAGTTGCGGCAGTCCACCACGGTGAATGCATCCTATGTAGGGGCGATTCGTCGTTTGGCACCGTACATTTTCTAGTCCTGTTCAGGACCAGAACGACTCAGCGTATAGTTTTTTCCCACTATACCTGATCCTAAGGAGAAAATCATGCGAGTAAAAAGAGGAAAATCAGCCCATAGAAGGCACAAAAAGTATTTGGCCTTGGCCAAAGGCTATCGCGGTGCGCGCAGCAAGCTGTACCGTACTGCCCGAGAAACCGTAGAGCGCGCCTTATGTTTTGCATATCGCGACCGGAAGCAGAAAAAGCGTGCGTTCCGTAAACTGTGGATTGTGCGCATTAATGCTGGGGTGCGTGCATTTGGGCTGAGCTACAACCGTTTTATGCACGGCTTGAAAGTGGCAGATATCCAACTGAACCGAAAAGCATTGGCCGACATGGCGGTCTATGAAAAGGACGCTTTTGCCAAGCTGTGCGAACTCGTTAAAACACAGGCAAACTAGTGACTAACGATATTATTGGTACGTTAGAAAGCCTGGTCCCGGAGCTGACTCAAGCCCTGGGCCAGGCTTCTTCATTGGACGAGGTAGAGGCGCTGCGGGTGCGCTTTCTGGGCCGCAAGGGGCTGCTGGCTGAGCTTATGTCCGGCATGGCCGCTCTTAGCCCGGAAGAACGTCCTGCTGTGGGCAAGGCAGCCAACACGGTCAAGACAGCCATGACAGTGGTGTGGGAAGAACGGGTTCAGGCACTGCAAAGCGTCATGCAGGACCAGGCACTTGAGTTTTTTGATCCATCCGCGCCTTCCTGGCGGCCTGATCGTGGGTCCTTGCATCCTGTGACACGGGTTATGCGGGAGGTTTGTTCTGTCTTTACCGGACTTGGGTTTGAGGTGGTCAGTGGCCCGGAAGTGGAAAATGATTTTACCAATTTTGAAGCCCTGAATCTGCCGCCAGAGCATCCTGCCCGGGACATGCAGGATACCTTATACATTTCTGATTCAATTCTGCTGCGCACCCATACCTCGCCCTTGCAGGTCCGCACCATGCTGGCACGCAAGCCCCCTTTGGGCGTGATTGCTCCGGGCAAGGTCTATCGTCGTGATTCAGACATTACGCATACTCCCATGTTTCACCAGATAGAAGGACTTTTGGTGGATACGCATGTGACCATGGCTGATTTGCGTGGTATTCTTACCGCATTTGTGCAAACCGTGTTTGGCCATGACACCAAGGTGCGTTTTCGGCCCAGTTTTTTTCCTTTTACAGAGCCAAGCGCTGAAGTGGATATCAGCTGTGTGATCTGCGGCGGCAGTGGAAAAACTGCTCCGGATACGGCCTGTCGGGTGTGTAAAGAAACTGGGTGGGTAGAGATTCTGGGATGCGGCATGGTGGACCCGGCTGTATTTGCCAAAGTTGGTTATGATCCAGATATTTACACTGGATTTGCCTTTGGCCTTGGGGTGGAGCGTATTGCCATGCTCAAATACGGGATTGGCGATTTGCGTATGTTTTTTGAGAATGATTTGCGTTTTCTTGGGCAATTTGCCTAAGCCAAGGATTACATCATGCTGTTAAGCTTGAGTTGGTTGCGGGAGTTTGTCCCGTACACGGGCGAGGTCAGTGCCCTTGCTGACACGTTGACCATGCTGGGCCTGGAAGTGGAGGAAGTCCGCAATCCCTTTGCTGCCCTGGATACACTTGTGGTTGGTCATGTAGTGAAATGTGCTGCGCATCCTGAGTCTGACCATCTTTCTGTGTGCAGGGTTGATATTGGGGCTGAGGCAGCGCTGGATATTGTGTGCGGAGCGCCCAATGTTGCGGCAGGTCAAAAGGTTCCTGTCGCTCCTGTGGGCACGATCATGCCTGATGGCCTGGAGATTAAAAAGGCCAAATTGCGTGGACAGACATCGTGCGGGATGATTTGCTCAGAGCGGGAACTGGGTCTGGGAGAAGGGCACGCCGGGATTATGATTCTTGATGCTGACTTGCAGCCTGGTATCAAGCTTAGTGCAGCCCTGGGACTGGAAGATACAGTGCTTGACGTGAGCATTACGCCCAACCGGGCAGACTGTCTTTCTGTTTTGGGTTTGGCCCGGGAAGTTGCTGCTGCCTTTGCCTTGCCACTGACCATGCCAGCAGTGCAGGTGCGCGAGAGTGGAGAGGCATTTACACAATTTCGTATAGAAGTGGACCCGGCACTATGCCCACTTTATCAGGCCCGACTCATTCGCGGAGTGCGCATTGGCCCAAGCCCTGCGTGGCTGCGCTACCGACTCCTGGCGGTGGGGTTACGCCCCATCAATACTGTGGTTGATATAACCAATTATGTAATGTTGGAGCTGGGTCAGCCGTTACATGCTTTTGACCGTGACCGCCTGGAAGGTCAGCGTATTCAGGTGGCATTAGCCACAGAGGGCATGGCTTTTACCACCCTTGACGGCCAAGACCGAGTGCTGACGGCCCGCGATCTGCTTATCTGGGATGACGTGCGACCAGTGGCCCTGGCCGGAGTCATGGGCGGGGCTAATTCAGAGATAACGGATCAAAGCTCCAGCGTTGTTTTGGAAAGCGCGGTTTTTGATCCAGCCTCTGTGCGCAAAACAGCCCGTCGTTTGGGCTTGTCCAGCGATGCTTCATTTCGTTTTGAACGGGGCGTGGATCAGGTGGGCACGAGCCTGGCCATGAATCGGGCCGCACAGCTTATGGCTGAGTTGGCTGGTGGTCAGGTGGCTCCTGGCGTGGCAAAGGCAGAGCCTCATCCTTTTGTGGCGCGTACTCTTGGTTTTACTCCTGCCAAGGCAACACGCTTGCTTGGCCAGACCATGGATGAGGCGTTTTGCCAGTCCACTCTTGAGCGCCTGGGATGCACGGTTTCCGCTGCTGCTGAGCCGTGGGAGGTTGTGCCGCCGTCTTTTCGTCTTGATTTGGAACGCGAGGTTGATCTTATTGAGGAAGTGGCCCGGATGTACGGCATGGACCGTATTGAAGGAGCCTTGCCTACGGTTCAGAAGTGTTTGCACGATCTGGACAAGGTTGATCCAACCTATGCATTTTTAAGTCAGATCAAGGATTGGGGCGTTGGGGTTGGGCTTGCTGAAGCAGTCAATTACAGTTTTGTCGGCACGGCAGATTTAGACCGCTGCGGCGTAAACGATCAGGGCCGGGTGTTGATCTGTAATCCACTCAGTGAAGATATGAATGTCTTGCGCACAGATCTGGCGCCAGGTCTTTTTAATACCTTACGGCACAATATCAGTCAGGACTCAACGCGGGTGCGCGTATTTGAAGTAGCGCATACTTTTGTCCAGGACGCGCAGAGTGACACTCAGACCAAGGAAAACAATCGACTCGCTATTCTTTTGCATGGCGGACGCTTTCCAGGGCGTTATCCTTATCCTCACGGACAAAGTGAGTACGCAGATATCAAAGGCCTGGTGGAGCATTTGCTGGGCACCTTGCATCTGTCAGGAAGTTTTTGTCGTACCCCGGAGCATCCGTTTCTTCTTCCTGCAGTAAGCGTGCAGGTTGGACATGATATGATCGGCTGGATAGGCCGGGTGCGGCCTGATTTGGCAGACACATATCTGGCCAGGGGCGAGGTATGGTATGCAGATCTTGATCTTGATGTATTGTTGCGTCTGTATGGCCAGACTCAGATAGTGTTTGCCCCTATTCCCAAGTATCCAGTCATCAGGCGGGATATGACCCTGGCGGTGCCCTTGTCATTGCCACTGGAACAGGTCGTCCACACGGTACGTGAAATTCAGGAATCTTTATTGGACGATATTTTTATTGCAGATATCTATACGCCGGACGCGGGCACCGCAGAGGCCGTACGCAACGTGACATACCGATTTGTGTATCGCCATGCTGAAAAAACCCTCAAAGATAAAGATGTAGATAAGGTGCATAGCCGTATTGCGCAGCACATCACCGGGCAGTTGCCAATACGTTTTCCATAGACGAAGCTGCTCCTTCCGGATACGGGGGGACCAATGACAACACAAACAGATGGCGAGGTACAACGTTACCGCATTGGGCGGGCAGCCAAACGGGTTGGTGTAGAGCCATATGTGCTGCGCTTCTGGGAGCAGGAATTCCCGCATTTGCGCCCTGACCGCAGTACAAAAGGACAGCGCTTTTATACTGAAGAACATGTGCGACAGTTTCAGTATATTCGTCGGCTTTTACATGAAGAAAAATTGACCATTAAAGGTGTACGACAAAAGCTGGAAGGCCGACCTGATGCACATACACAGAGTATTGTTGAGTATGTGCGCTATGAGTTAGAAGCCATTCGACACCTTCTTATGTAAAAGACCCTGACTAAAAATTTCGGCCAGGGTCTTTTGTATTTGTACACTCTCTTCTGTTTTTTACGATTATAGCTACGAGCAGGATAATGGAAATATTGTATGCGGATAAAAAAGGATATGTTACGTATCAATGCCCAGACTGTCACTTTCGACGTCATTTTGATGCATCGAAATTCCGTGATGCCAATAGCAAAATTACAATAAAATGTAAGTGTGGACAGATACAAAATGTTCTTATTGAGTTTCGATCGTTTTACAGAAGATCAGTGCGTCTATATGGAAAATGTACTGTGCCGCGACTTAGCGTTGTATGCCCTGTGCTCATAGATGATATTTCTCTGCACGGACTTCGTTTTATATTCATGCCAGAAAATGGAACACAAGCACCTGTTTTAGAAATACACGAAATTGTCAGTATGGAGTTTCGCCTGGATAATACATCCTTTGATTGGATCAGGTGCCGCTTAGAAATACGAAATATGTACAATGGTATGCATGGAACACGCATTGTTTCCAGTGGCCATGAAAAAGAGCTTGGCTTTTATTTAATGCAGTAATTGACGAGGAATATATGAGCACACAGCAAAATGCTCCTCTGGCTGAAAGTGTAGAAGAGCGAAATGCAGTTGTACGACTTTTGCTACATGCAGAAGTGCTTACTGCTGAACAAGTCTGCTATGCCCGGCGAGTGGCTGCTAAGTTGTATGTGCAGCGGTCTTTATGCGATGTGCTGATCGAATTAGGGTATGTGACCCGTGAGCAGATTCATCAAGCAGTGCAGGAAAACCAGGAAAAGTTACGCCTGGGTGAGTTATTAAATGGTCTTGGTTATCTCTCAGACGAAGAGCTGGCGCGAGCTTTAAAAATTCAGGCTCGGGAAGATCGACGATTTAAGCTGGGTGAAATACTGATCCAGCACAAATTTCTGTCAGAAGACAAATTAACTGAGATTCTGGCTTTACAACTGGGCTTGCCCATTCTTGATCTGACCACGCATGATCCGGATGTTCAGCTTGTAACGCGCTGTCCGCTTGATTACTACGGCCAACATCGCTTTATTCCTTTTGATGTGCAGGAAGGCGCTATTCGGATTGCTTTTGTTGATCCACTAGATGCACGTTGTCTGGAGGCAGCAAAAGTATATTTTGGACAAAATATTATTCGCTGCATGGTCAGGAACAGTCATTTTGATGATTGGCTGATCAAAGCGAAAGACAATGCACAGACAGGAGTCGTTTCTGAAGATACCCGGCATAATGTTGTTGATATTGCAAATACGATTATCCTGAATGCTGTACAGCGTGACGCAAGTGATATTCATGTGGAGCCCATGGTTGATCGCGTGCGGGTTCGTTTTCGCCAGGATGGAGTGCTGGTCCCGTTTCGTGACTATCCAGTGGCGGTGTGCGCACCATTGACCAGCCGTTTTAAAATTATGTGCGGGGCAGATATTGCAGAAAAACGTCGCCACCAGGATGGGCGGCTTATTTTTAATCACATGAATGTGCAGATTGATCTGCGTATGTCGTTTTATGTCACGGTGTATGGCGAGCAGATTGTTATGCGTCTGCTTAAAAACCAGGAAGAATTGCTGCCTGTCTCTGAGATTGGCATGTTGCCAAATATGCTGGAGCGGTTCATGCTGGACGCTCTTGATGCCCCTTCCGGGGTTATGATGATCACTGGGCCGACAGGATCGGGAAAATCAACCACAGTTTACAGCTCTATCAATTATCTGAACCGGCCAGAAGTCAGTATCATTACTGCGGAAGATCCTGTTGAATACAAAGTGCGCGGTATTGGCCAGTGTTCGATCAATCCGGCCATTGGTCTTACATTTGAGGAAACTCTCAAGCATATTGTGCGTCAGGACCCTGATATCGTTGTTGTTGGCGAGGTGCGTGATTCTTTTTCCGCTGAAATGTGTATTCAGACCGCGTTGACCGGACATAAAGTTTTGACGACCTTTCATACAGAAGACAGTATCGGATGTCTGGTACGCTTGCTGGATATGGATATAGAGCCGTTTCTGGTATCTTCTACAGTGTCCTGTATTATTGCTCAGCGCCTGATGCGTCGTATTTGTCAAAAATGTGCCATGCCACATCAGCCAGACTTGATTCAATTACGCCGACTTGGCTGTACGTATGGAGACTTGCTGGGGGCAGAGTTTCAAATAGGGAAGGGGTGTCCAGCGTGTAATTTTACTGGCTACAAAGGACGACTTGCTGCATTTGAAATGTTGATTCCTGAAGTCTATATTCGGGATGCTGTTTTAGCACGCAAAACAACACATGAATTACGCGAGATCAGCATCTCCAAGGCAGGAATGATTACTCTGCTTGAAGATGGGCTGGTCAAGGCCGCTATTGGCAAAACCACAGTGGATGAAGTGCTGCGCACTTTGCCCAGGGTGCATAAGCCCAGGCCTGTTCATGAATTGCGGCGAATTCTTGGAGCTTGAGTTATACTATGAACATATCCATTGCTGAACGTATTCATGAGTATCTGAATGATTCAGATAGCGAACTGCCTGTATTCAGTCAGACTGCACTCATTGTGCAGGAGGAGGCTGGCCGCCCGGAACCAGATGCAAATAAAATTCTCAGTTGTATTGAGCGCGACCAGATTTTAACCATGGAAGTGCTTAAGGTCGCTAATGCTCCTTTTTATCGCGGCATCAAAAAAGTCAGTCGGATTCAAGATGCCATGGTGCGTATTGGTTTGCGAGAAATGGTGAACTGCGTGATGCTTGCTTCGCAACGCGCCAATTATCAATCAAATAATGCCAGTGTGCAACATTATGCCACAGGGTTGTGGAAGCATTCTGTGGCCTGTGCCTTTGGTGCGCAGTGGCTGGCTAAACGGTGTGGCTATGCTGATCTGGCTCCGGAAGCATTTATTGGCGGCCTGATCCATGATGTAGGCAAGTTACTTGTTTTAAAGGCACTGGTTGCAACTGGCGAGCAGGGACGCGAGATGCCTCGTATTACCAAGACAGCGGCTGAGGAATTTATCAGTACACTGCACATGGAATACGGGGCGGCTTTGGTTGAAAAATGGCATTTGCCTGAAATATATGCTGTGATCTGTCGTGATCATCATAGCGAAGATTACGACGCAACCAATATGCTGCTGGTGTTAGTTCGCATGGCCAATGCCGTGTGTGTAAAGTTAGGGATCGGTCTTTTTGCTGATAGCGAGATGGTTTTGGTTACCTGCAGCGAGGCAGGTGTATTAGGGCTGTCAGATATTACCTTGGCAGAGCTGGAAGTAGCTGTGGAAGATTACCTGCTCCGGGGCGAATTCTAGTTTTTTATCAGATACAAACGCGGGCCAGGCCAGAGGTGTGCGTTGGCTCTGCAATAGGGACGCAGACATATGAAATTGGCGCAACGCATTACCCAGATCCGGCCTTCAGCAACCTTAACCATTAACACCAAAGCCCAGGAGCTACGCGCATCAGGGCGGCATATTGTCAGTCTGGCCGTGGGAGAGCCTGATTTTTGTACTCCAGATCATGTGTGTGCAGCGGCCAAAGCTGCCATTGATCAGGGCTTTACCCGCTATACTCCGGTGCCAGGCATCCCAGAGCTGCGTACCGCAGTGGCTGGATATTTTCATGATTTTTACGGGGTTCACACAACAATGGATACTGTTGTGGTGACCAATGGCGGCAAGCAGAGTCTATATACTCTGCTACAGGTTTTGCTTGACCCTGGGGACGAGGTTTTGGTGCCTGCTCCGTATTGGGTCAGTTATCCAGCCCTGGTGCACTTGGCCCAAGGGGTGAGTGTTTTTGTGCCCACTGAACCAGAAGCTCAGTTTTTAGTTACTGTGGATCAGTTGGAAGCTGCCCGCACTGCACGCACCCGGTGTCTCATTCTTAATACCCCGTCCAATCCTACGGGATGTCATTATTCTCAATCGGCTCTGGATGCCATTGCTGCCTGGGCAGTGGCCCATGATATTTTTGTCATTGCCGATGAAATCTATGATCGTCTTGTCTATGCGCCGGCCCGGCCTGCGTCTTTAGCCCCGTGGTGGGCAAAGCATCCCCAGGGCTTTGCGGTGGTCAATGGCCTGGCCAAAAGTTTTGCCATGACAGGATGGCGCGTGGGCTATACCCTTGGACATCCAGACTTGATCAGGGCCATGACCAAGATGCAAGGCCAGTCCACATCCAATATCTGCTCTATTGCCCAAAAAGCAGCTCTTGCAGCCTTAACAGGGGGCTGGGAATGTCTGGAGCCCATGATCACTGCTTTTGCACGGCGACGGGACATGGCCTTGGATCTGGTTACTGATTGGGGGCACATCACCTGTCCGCGACCAGATGGGGCCTTTTATCTTTTTCCACAAGTTGACTCGTATTATACGCCACAAGTTCCGGATTCTACTGCCTTGTGCGCATATCTGCTTGACAAGGCCAATGTGGCCCTGGTTCCGGGCGCAGCATTTGGCGATGACCGTTGTATCCGCATTTCTTATGCCGTGGAAGACGCGGTCCTGGCTTCGTGCTTGTCACAGATTGGCCAGGCCCTGCATAAGCTTTGTCCGTAAACACAGGAGATGTTATGATTCACCACTCAGCAGCCTGGGCAGCATTGGACGCACATAAAAGCGAAGTTCCGCACATGCGCGAGCTTTTTGCTGGCGACACAGAGCGTTTTTCACGTTTTTCTCTTCAGGACTGTGGGCTTTTGGTGGATTATTCCAAGCACCGGATTACCAGAAAAACAATGGAACTTCTGTGCGCTTTGGCCCGTGAGGCAGGGCTTGAAGCGCAGCGAGCAGCCATGTTTGAAGGCCAGCACATTAACTCTACCGAAGACAGGGCTGTTCTGCATACAGCGCTTCGCGCTCCATCTGATGCCCGGATATATGT
>JAAYGZ010000021.1 GCA_012727515.1 Desulfovibrionales bacterium | reverse complement strand
TTATAGAAAATATTGCCTGCGGCCAGGTCTGGAGCCAGTAAAATATCAGCCTTGCCTGCCAGTGGATCAGTAATGCCTTTGTGCCGTGCAGCCTGCTCACAAATGGCATTGTCCAGAGCATAGGGACCACCAACCAGACACCCGGAAAGCTCGCCCGTGCGGTTCATGGCCACAAGGGCGGCAGCATCCACGGTGGCGTGCATTTTGGGATTGATTTTTTCTGACTCGCAGAGCACTCCAACCACCGGCTCGGTGGTACCCAAGGCATTGGCCACCTGTACTGCATTGCGCACAATATCGCGCTTTGTCTCCAGGTCTGGTTTGATGATCATGGCCGCATCTGTGAGCAGGTAGAGTTTGTCGTAGCCTGGAATATCCATAACAACCGTATGGCTGACCGTTGTTCCGTTGCGCAGGCCATTTGTACGGTCCAGCACTGCCTTAAAAAGAACAGATGAGTCCACAAAGCCTTTCAGTAAAATATGGGCCTGCCCAGAGGCCACCACATCCACGGTCCTGGCTGCGCCTTGGGCCTCACCAACTGCATGGATAATTTTGCAGCATGAGAGATCATAGGCCGCTTCTTCAGCCAGGGCGCGGATCAGCGACTCATCACCAACTAAAATAAAATTGGCCAGCTTCAGGTCCATTGCCTGGGACACGGCCTTCAGAACTTCTGCGTCGTGGGCACAGGCCACAGCCACTGTTTTTTGCGGCAGTTTCAGGGCCTGCTGATGAATATCGTGCATGGATGTGATCATAGCTTCTCCTTACGCGGAAGGCCGATAGAACTTCAGGCACACAAAAACAAGTGGGCATGTGCGCTGTTACGGGCAAAAATAGGCCAGGGCTTGCCACTGGCCCTGCCCCTGACTATACATACACGCTTGTGTGGAGGATATATGCGTAAGCAACAAACAGTACTGGTTGCAGGTGTTGTCGCCAGTTTTTTAGTTCCGTTCATGATGTCTGCTGTGGGCATTGCCCTGCCTGCCATTCAGCAGGACCTGCCCACCAGCGCAGAAAAACTCAGTTGGGTGGCTGGCAGCTATATTTTGTCCCTGGCAGCCATTTTGCTGCCCATAGGGCGCATGGCTGATATTATGGGCCGTCGGCGTATTTTTGTCTGGGGCTCGGCCACATTTATGATATTTTCCCTATGCGCGTCTCTGGCCTGGTCCATTGAAAGCCTGGTTGTGATCAGGGTGTTGCAAGGGGTTGGAGCGGCCATGATTTTGTCCACGGCCGTGGCCATTGTCACTGCATCGGTGCGGCCTGAAGAGCGGGGCTGGGCCATGGGCTGGCTTGTGGCCAGTGTGTATATCGGACTTGCTGCCGGGCCGGTGCTGGGAGGGTTTGTCACCAATGCTGTGGGCTGGCGGGCTGTGTTTTTCTTGTGCATCCCGCCAGGCCTGGCAGCCTGGATCTTGTCTGTACGCATTGAGGATGAATGGCAGCCAGCCAGGGGCGAAACTTTAGACCTGTTAGGCAGCCTGTGTTACGCTGTTTTTGTCCTGTCCTGTGTGGGCGGGCTGACTCGTCTGAACAGACCCGCCACCGGGTTGCCTCTTTTGGCTCTGGCTCTTGTGGCAGGAACTGTTTTTGCCAAGCGCTCCCAACGAGTGCAGTACCCCCTTGTTGATCTGAGTCTGTTTACAAAAAATCGAATTTTCCTTGTTTCAAATATTGCCACTATGATCAATTATTCCGGCACATTTGCGGTCGGGTTTTTGCTCAGTCTTTATTTGCAGGTGGCCAAGGGATTTTCTCCCATGTACGCTGGCCTTATTCTCATTATCCAGCCTGTGGTGCAAAGCGCCCTGTCTCCTGTGG
>JAAYGZ010000245.1 GCA_012727515.1 Desulfovibrionales bacterium | reverse complement strand
TCCAGAATATTCGGCTTTTTGGCCATGAAACAGCTCTGGAAAATGTCATGATCGGCGCGTTTGTGCGCCAAAAAACAGGCTGGATTCAGTCTGTGCTCATGACTCCTGTCTCCATGCGTGAGGAACGCCAGCTTCGAGATCAGGCTCTGGAACTTCTGGACGTGGTGGGTCTGGTTGATATTGCGGATGAAAAAGCCAACAGCCTGCCCTATGGTGCTCAGCGGCGTCTGGAAATTGCCCGCGCCCTGGCCACTGGTCCGCGTTTTTTGCTGCTTGATGAGCCAGCCGCGGGCATGAATCCGCAGGAATCTTTAGAGCTGATGGATTTTATCCGCACCATCCGCACCCGCTTTGACCTGACTATTTTGCTCATTGAGCATGACATGAAGGTAGTTATGGGCGTGTGTGAACATATGTGGGTTCTGGACTATGGCATGACCATTGCCGAGGGCGGGCCTGAAGCCATTCAGTCCAACCCCAAGGTTATTGAAGCCTATCTGGGCGAGGAGTACGTTCGTCATGCTTGAGATCAAAGATCTGCACGTTTATTACGGCGGCATTCACGCCTTAAAAGGTATTTCCCTGGAAGCGCCCAAAGGCAAAATCGTGACCCTGATCGGGGCCAATGGCGCGGGCAAAAGCAGCACGCTGCGAGCTGTTTCCGGGCTGATTAAAAACAAGAAAGGCACCATCACCTACCAAGGCCGGGACATAACAAATCTTGATCCTGTGGATATTGTGCAGAGTGGAATTGTTATGTCTCCAGAGGGACGCCGTATATTTCCACACCTGACTGTGGCTGAAAATTTATACCTCGGCGCCTACAGCCGTTCAGACAAAGACGGGGTTGAGCGAGACAAGGAATGGGCTTTTGATCTGTTTCCTCGCCTGCGCGAACGTCAGAATCAAAAGGGCGGAACCCTGTCCGGTGGCGAGCAGCAGATGCTGGCCGTGGCCAGGGCGCTTATGAGTTCGCCAGACGTGGTGATGCTGGATGAACCTTCGCTTGGTCTGGCTCCGCTGCTGGTTAATGATGTTTTCAAGATTATTCGCCTCATTAACGAAGAACAGGGCAAAACCGTGCTGCTGGTGGAGCAGAATGCCTTTGCAGCCTTAAAAGTAGCGCACTATGCCTATGTGCTGGAAACCGGCTCCATTGTGCTCCAGGGCACTGGAGAAGAATTGCTCAATGATGACCGGGTTATTGAGGCCTATCTGGGCGGATAATCTGGCGCCTTTCTGTGCTGTGCGCGGCGTTGTAACGCCCCAGCACTGGCCTGGTCGCACGCATGATCGCCTGACCAACCACAACAATATTTAGCCAGGTCGGCTCTTAGTTGCTCAAAAAACAGCAGGAGAGCTGGCCTTATTTTTATCTATGGGAACCGTGTACTCAAATATTACGCTTAAAGGCCCTCAACCCAGGGATGTTATTCAGGAATTAGGCAGTCAGGGCCGTTCGGCTTTTGTGGTTGTCTCTGAGAATGGGCTGACCACGGTCTATGAAATGGACAGTGACGAAGGCGAGTCTCACATTCTGCAAAATCTGGCAGAAGATCTGTCCGGTTGCTTTGGTTGTCCGGCTTTTGCCGTGCAGGTCATGGATGAGCATGTGCTGTGCTATTGGCTCTATGATGATGGGCAGCTTGTGGATGCATTTGCCCTTGAGCAGGGTGCGCAGCCACTTGCTGGAAAAATAAGTTCCTGCGAATTTTTGGTTGAGCATTTTAATACGGACGCCTCTGCCGAGGAAGTTGCTGAAATTTTGGCTCGTTCTGATCACGAAGGCGGGGAAACCCTGGCCGTGGATCGACATTTAAGCCTGGTTGAGTTGCTGGACCTGCCGCTGTGCTCAGTTGGTTTTAGTTTTTGTGATCTGGATTCTGGTGATTTTCCTGAAGATGTGGACGAAGATGATGTGCTGAGTATCAACATTGAGTAAGGCGCCCGGCCAAACTCCACGCCACACCGCATTTCAGTTGTGATTTGACCTTGCCGGGCACTGGGCGTACTGTGCACCGGCTCGCACCTGCAAGGAGCGCACGGCGGTTTTGCCTTTTCCTTGCGGTGATTTTCACAACACCTAACCCCCCAAAGACGCCCATGCCCAAACGAACAGATCTCAAGAAAATTATGCTCATTGGTTCTGGCCCCATTGTCATCGGACAGGGGTGCGAATTTGATTATTCAGGCACCCAGGCTGTTAAGGCCCTGAAAGAAGAAGGCTACGCAGTGGTGCTGATCAATTCCAACCCAGCCACCATCATGACAGATCCCAACCTGGCGGATCGAACCTATATTGAACCTATTGAGCCTGAAACCGTGGCGCGCATCATTGAACAAGAGCGCCCGTGTGCCTTGTTGCCCACCCTGGGTGGCCAGACCGGCCTGAACACGGCAGTGGCCCTGGCTGAAAGTGGCGTGCTGGACAGGTTTGGGGTTGAGTTGATCGGAGCCTCGTTACCAGCCATTAAAAAGGCTGAGAGTCGTCAGCTTTTTCGCGCTGCCATGGACAAGATCGGGCTGAAAGTGCCGAAAAGCGGCATTGCCCAAAGCCTGGATGACGTGCGCAAATGGGCTGAAGAACTGACCTTTCCCATTATTATCCGACCAGCATTTACTTTGGGCGGCACAGGCGGCGGAGTAGCCTACAACAAGGAAGACCTTGAACAGATTGCCCAGCAGGGTCTGACAGCCAGTCTGACCAGTGAGGTCATGCTTGAAGAATCGCTTTTGGGCTGGAAAGAATATGAAATTGAAATTATCCGCGACACAAATGATACCTGCATCATTATCTGCTCTATAGAAAATCTTGACCCCATGGGCGTGCATACCGGCGACTCAGTGACTGTTGCGCCAGCCCAGACCCTGACTGATTCAGAATATCAGAAGATGCGCGCAGCATCCCTGGCCATTATGCGCGAGATTGGCGTGCAGACAGGCGGGGCAAATATGCAGTTTGCAGTGAATCCTGCCAATGGCGACATGATGGTCATTGAGATGAATCCGCGTGTGTCGCGCTCGTCAGCCCTGGCATCCAAGGCCACTGGAGTTCCCATTGCCAAAATCGCGGCCAAGCTGGCTGTGGGCTACACGTTAGATGAACTGCATAACGACATTACACGCGAAACAAAGGCTGCGTTTGAGCCAACCATTGACTATGTGGTCATTAAAATTCCGCGTTTTACCTTTGAAAAATTTCCCGGTGCTGAAGACTACCTGACCACGGCCATGAAAAGTGTGGGCGAGACCATGGCCATTGGCCGCACCTTTAAGGATGCATTGCAAAAAGGTCTGCGTTCTCTGGAGATCGGTTATTCTGGGCTGGGCAAAAATTTTGATGGCCAGTTGCCTGGCAAAGAAGAAATTACAGCCGGGCTGCGTCGTCCCAATTCCCGGCGCCTTTTTCAACTGCGCCAGGCCCTGCTGGCCGGGCTGAGTGAAGAGGAAATTTTTGACGCATCTGCCATTGATCCCTGGTTTATCCGCCAGTTCAAAGATATTGTTGATTTTGAAGCTGTGCTTAAAAACGTGGGGCTGCAGGGCAATCTTGCGGTGAGCAATCCGGAGTTTGTTTCTGTTCTGCGCCAGGCCAAGGTCATGGGATTTTCTGACCGCCAGCTGGCTACGCTCTGGAAACGCAAGGAAATTGACATCCGCGCCATGCGTAAAGAAGCGGGCATTATCCCCACCTACAAACTGGTGGATACCTGTGCTGCGGAGTTTGAAGCCCGTACTCCGTACTATTATTCCACCTATGAAACAGAAAACGAAGCCCGCAGCTCGGACAAGCGCAAAGTCGTTATTCTGGGCGGTGGCCCAAACCGTATTGGTCAGGGCATTGAGTTTGACTATTGCTGTGTCCATGCGTCCTATGCGTTGCGCGAAATGGGCATTGAGTCGATCATGGTCAATTCCAATCCGGAAACCGTGTCCACAGATTATGACACCTCGGATCGCCTCTATTTTGAGCCGCTGACCCGTGAAGATGTGCTGGCCATTATTGAACAGGAAAAGCCTGAAGGCGTGATTGTACAGTTTGGCGGCCAGACTCCACTGAATCTTGCTGTGCCCCTGTTGCGCGAGGGCGTGCCCATTCTGGGCACATCGCCTGATTCCATTGACCGCGCTGAAGACCGCGAGCGTTTTCAGGCTCTTTTGAAAAAACTTGGTCTGCTGCAACCAGATAATGGCACTGCCATGAGTGTGGATGAGGCTGTGCGTGTGGCGCATCGGATCGGGTATCCGGTAGTGGTGCGGCCTTCATATGTGCTGGGTGGCCGGGCCATGGACATTGTTTATGACGAAAAGTCCCTGCGTGATTATTTTGCCAGGCACGTCACAGTTGCTCCAGAACATCCTATTCTTATTGATAAATTTTTGGAAAATGCCATTGAAATTGATGTGGATGCCCTAAGCGATGGCCAGGATACCTATGTTGCCGGGATTTTAGAGCATATTGAAGAGGCCGGCATTCATTCCGGTGATTCGGCCTGTGTCTTGCCGCCGCACACAGTGGGCAAGATGTGGGTGCAGGAAATTGAGCAGCAAACCAAGGCCCTGGCCCAGGAGTTAGGCGTGGTTGGGCTGATGAATATCCAGTTCGCCCTTAAAGACGAACAGGTCTATATTCTTGAAGTCAATCCTCGCGCTTCACGCACCGTGCCTTTTGTATCCAAAGCCACGGGCGTGCCCTTGGCTAAGCTGGCAACCAAAGTCATGCTGGGTGAAAAACTGGCTGATCTTAATCCCTGGTCCATGCGCAAGGGCGGGTATTATGCGGTGAAAGAAGCTGTGCTGCCCTTTAACCGCTTTCCTGGTGTTGATACGCTGCTTGGGCCGGAAATGCGCTCCACTGGCGAGGTTATGGGCATAGATCCTTCCTTTGGCCTGGCTTTTATGAAGTCGCAACTGGCTGCTGGCCAGCGTTTGCCAGAACAGGGCTGTGTTTTTATTTCTGTCAATGATCATGATAAAAACGGCATCATTGTTCCGGCCAGAACATTTCAAAAACTTGGTTTTCGCATCATGTCCACCAGGGGCACTGCTGCACTGCTGACAGATCATGGCGTGGAGTGCCAGGTTGTCAATAAGGTGTACGAAGGTCGTCCTAATGTGGTTGACCACATTAAAAATGGGGAAATTCAGCTTGTGGTGAATACATCCTCAGGCAAGCGCACCAAGGAAGATTCTTCTGAGCTGCGCCGCACCACAGTTTTATATGGACTGCCCTACACCACAAACCTTGCTGCGGCCAAGGCCGTGGCCATGGCCATTAAAGAACGCAGCGCAGCAGGTCTGGGTGTTAAATGCCTGCAAGAGTATTACCGGGAAACTGGTCGGGATTTTTGATTCACCGGAATATGCATGTGGATGAAATAAAGCTCAGAACTGTTGATGGTTCTGGGCTTTTGCCCTTTCAGGCATGAGTACAGGCGTAGGTTTTTTTTCCCATGCAGAATAGTTGTCAGGCTTGTTGTAGGGTGCTCTGCACAGCAGCAGTACCTTTGTTCCTGTAGCACTGAATGAAAATTGGAATATATTGTTATGAAAAAGGAAGCTTGCGGATTATTTGGAATTTATGGGCACCCAGAAGCAGCACGCATGACCTATTTTGGTCTGTATGCTCTGCAACATCGCGGCCAGGAAAGCGCTGGCATCATTACCTGGGACGGTCAGACCATTCGTGAACAACGTGGCATGGGCCTGGTTCCGGATGTTTTTGAGGAGCGCCACCTGGGTCATCAGCTTAAAGGCAGCGTGGCCATGGGGCATATTCGCTATTCCACCACGGGCACATCACTTATTCGCAATGCCCAGCCCTTTAAGGTCACCTATAAAGGCCTGCATCTGGCCCTGGCGCACAATGGTAATCTGGTCAACACGGTCAGCTTGCGCGCAGAACTGGAAAACCAGGGCACTATTTTTCAGACCACCATGGACAGCGAGGTGATTATGCACCTTGTGGCCAAATACTTAAATGGCTGTACGCCTGAAGAAGCCATTGCCAAGGCCTGTATGCGCCTCAAAGGCTCGTACAGCCTGCTTTTTATGGTCAATCAGAAGCTCATAGGTATTCGTGATCCCTGGGGCTTTCGTCCGCTCTCTCTGGGCCGGGTCGGGGATGCCTATGTGCTGGCCTCGGAAACCTGCGCCTTTGATTTGCTGGAAGCAGAATACCTGCGCTGTCTGGACCCGGGAGAAATGCTGGTCATTGAAGATGGGCGCATGATTTCGCACCGCTACATGGAACCAGCAGAGCGCCAGAGTTCGTGTATTTTTGAACTGATTTATTTTGCCCGGCCAGACTCGCTGGTTTTTGACCATGAGGTCTATACTGCCCGTAAAACCATGGGCATGGTCCTGGCTCAGGAATGCCCGGCTGATGGTGATTTTGTCATGCCTTTTCCTGACTCTGGCGTGTACGCGGCAGTGGGCTATGCCCAGCAGTCTGGTCTGCCTTTTGAAGCGTGCATGATCCGCAATCATTATGTTGGCCGGACCTTTATTCAGCCTACCCAGAGTATGCGTGATTTCGCAGCCCGCGTGAAGCTCAACCCTGTTAAGAGCATGATCAAGGGCAAACGGGTTATTGTTGTTGAAGATTCCATTGTGCGTGGCACAACTATCCGCACCAGGGTCAAACAACTGCGTGAACTTGGGGCCAAGGAGATTCACATGCGGGTCAGTTGCCCGCCAATTCGCTATCCCTGCTTTTATGGCATTGATTTTTCATCCAAAGGCGAACTCATTGCCGCCAATCATTCTGTGGCTGATATTGGCCGTTATCTGGGTCTGGACAGCCTGCACTATCTGACCATTGGCGGACTGCTCAAGGCTGTGCGCGGGCCGGAAAATTTCTGTCTGGCCTGTATGAACGGCGCGTATGCTGTGCTGCCTGACGCTGCGACTGGAAAAATGGCGCTGGAGTGTTGCTGATGACAACAGACTGGCTGGGCAAGGCTCGTGGGGTTCTCAATATTGAGATTGATGGCCTGGAAGCTGTGCGCGACCGTTTGGGGCCGGAGTTTGTTCAGGCGCTGACCATGCTGGCCGGGTGCCAGGGACGGGTGGTTGTTTCCGGACTGGGTAAATCCGGGCTTGTGGGCCGGAAAATTGCCGCGACCCTGAGCAGCACTGGCACGCCTGCTTTTTTTCTGCATCCTGTGGAAGGAGCGCATGGCGACCTGGGCATGATCCGTGCCGATGACCTGATCCTGGCCATATCAAATTCTGGTGAAACTGACGAGCTTAACGCTATTTTACCCAGTTTGCGTTCCTTGTCTGGCGGGGTGATTGGCCTGACCGGCAATTCTGGCTCGTCCATGGCAGCCCTGTGTGATGTGGTCATTAATTGCGCGGTTCCTGCTGAGGCCTGTCCCCTTGGCGTTGCACCCACTGCCAGCACCACCGCGACCCTGGCTGTGGGCGATGCTTTGGCCGTGTGCCTTATTGACTGGAAATCCTTTGCCATAGAAGACTTTCGCCGTTTTCATCCAGGTGGATCTCTGGGGCAGCGCCTGAGTTTGCGCGTTGCAACGCTCATGCGCACTGCGCATTTGCCTGTGGTGGCCCTGGGCACGCCTTTGGAACAGGCCCTGCATGTGCTGAATGCAGGAAAATTGGGCTGTGTGTGCATTCTGCATCAGGACCGTCTGGCAGGAATTATAACTGATGGCGATGTGCGCAGGCTTGTTTGTGCGCAGCGTTTGCATATGCACGAGCCTGTGGATGCAGTGATGAATGCCGAGCCGCTATATGTTCTGCCTCAGCAGCGGGCCGCCCAGGTGCTTGATGTGATGGAGTGCCGGGCCATTACTGTGTTGCCGGTGGTTGACAAGGACAAGACATTGCTTGGCATGGTGCATATGCATGATGTGTTGGGCCAGGGGCGGGTACAATTTTCTGCTGCGGGGCAGGCATGACTGATTCGTTATTTGTGCATCCTGACATATGTCTGCAATGCGCCGGGCAAGGGCGTACCTGTTGCGAACTCTCTGACACAGGCGATGAAGAATTCTGTTTTCCTCTTTCTGATGTGGAGCGAGAGCGCATCGTGGCTGCTGACGCTGCTCATGCGCAGTGTTTTGTTTTTGCGCCCAATACCCCCGGCTTTGTGCAGCAGCTTGGCGTGCTGTTGCCAGAATATACAGTGCAGACTGCTTTTCCTGAGTCTGGCTTTCATTGGCGCCTGGCCATTACCCAGACCAGACAATGTGTGTTTCTTGGGCCAGCAGGTTGTGTCCTGGACCGGGCACTGCGGCCAACCTATTGTCAGCTTTTTCCATTGTGGGTGCTGCGTGGGCAATTGACCTGGTTTGCTGCGCCAGAATGTCTGGCCCATGCCCAATGCCTGTCTGCCCGAAACATGCTGACCGCCATGCACACAACTCAGGCTGAAGTGCTGTCCTTATTTTCCACTCTGTGCGCAGGTCTGCATCTTTCCAAGGTGAATGCATGAAATTTTTGAAAATATGTATTGTTCTGTTTTTGTTTGGTATATTTTTAGCCGTGGCCGGTGGTGCTGGCTTGTATTTATGGGCTGAGCAGGATTTGCCCGGATTTACCAGATTAAGCGACTATTCTCCGCCCCTGGCAACAACAGTTCGGGCTCGGGACGGGCAGATTCTGGGCTATTTTTATCGTGAAAAGCGCTTTCTTATTCCCTTGTCCATGATGAGTCCGATCACGGTCAAAGCCTTTCTTGCGGCTGAAGATTCCGGATTTTATCAGCATGAAGGTGTAGATCTCCTTGGCATTGTGCGCGCAGCAGTGAAAAATCTTATTGCTGGTGGCATTGTTCAGGGCGGCAGTACCATTACCCAGCAGGTCATCAAGTCCATGCTGCTGACGCCTGAGCGTAGCTATGAGCGCAAACTTAAAGAAGTTATTCTGGCCTATCGTTTAGAACGATACCTGAGCAAGGATGAAATCCTGACCATTTATCTTAATCAGATTTTTTTGGGTGCCAAAGCCTATGGCGTGGAGGCCGCAGCACGGGAATACTTTGGTATTTCTGCTTCAGACCTGTCCACTGCCCAGGCCGCTTTGCTGGCCGGGCTGCCCAAAGCGCCGTCACTTTATTCACCATATCGCAATCCTGAACGGGCGCGTGAACGCCAGCTCTATGTGCTCGATAGACTGCGCGAACAGCGATGGATCACAACAGAAGAATATCGCCAGGCAGTGGAAGAGCCGTTGCTCTACACAGCCATGGAAGATCCGTCCTGGAAAATCGGCCCCTATTATCTGGAAGAGGTGCGCCGCCAGCTCATTGAACGCTATAGTGAAGAAGAGGTCTATGCCGGTGGCTTGCAGGTGCGCACCAATGTGGACATGGAGCATCAGATTCGCGCAGATGAGGCCCTGCGTAACGGGCTGCGCGCAACAGCAAAACGGCATGGCTGGCAAGGGCCGGTCAAACATCTGGACCCAGGTACAGAAGACGAATTTCTCCATGATCAGGTTGTGCCCGCAGGCATCAAGGCCGGGGAGTGGGTACAGGTGGTGGTCCAGCAGGTGGACAAAGGCAGCGCCCAGGTGCGCTTTGGCTCGCATACAGGTACGATTGCCGTAGGCACCATGGCTTGGGCGCGGAATCCGAATCCGAAACGTGCTCCAGAAGAAGTGGCCAAAATTGCAGATGCTCGTACTGTGCTCAAGCCTGGCGATGTGGTCTGGGCTTCTGTGCTGGAACAGGGCGGTTCTGCGCCCTGGAAACTGGCTTTGGAGCAGGAACCAAAGGTTGAAGGAGCTTTGGTTTCCATGAACCCACAGACCGGAGAAGTGCTGGCGTTGTGCGGGGGCTATGATTTTTTCCGCAGCCAGTTTAACCGGGCAACCCAGGCATTGCGCCAGCCAGGATCGGCTTTTAAGCCCATTGTTTATTCTGCGGCCCTGGACAATGGCTTTACTGCAGCCAGTACCGTGCTTGATGCTCCCATTGTTGTGGATGACGGGAGCGGAAAGCTATGGAAGCCTGGTAATTTTGAAGGGATATTTTATGGGCCAACTCTGTTGCGCACTGCCTTGGTTAAATCCCGCAACCTGGTAACAATCCGCATTGCCCAGCGTATTGGTATTACTACAGTTATTGAACGGGCCAAGGCTTTGGGGCTGAATGGATTACTTGAGCCAAACCTGTCTTTGTCTCTTGGCTCCGGCCAATTCACGCCCCTTAATATGTGCCAGGCTTATACGGCTTTTGCCAATGAAGGCACCATGGTTGTACCCAGGTTGATTGAATCTGTGACCTCTCCGTGGGGAGAACAACTTTTTACGGCCCAGCCTGAAACATCTGCGGCTATCAGTCCGGAAAATGCCTATATTGTGAGCACGTTGCTGCAACAGGTCGTGCAAGACGGCACAGCGGCACGGGCCAAGGCTCTGGGGCGGCCAGTAGCCGGAAAGACAGGAACAACCAATGATGAGCAGGATGCCTGGTTTATTGGTTTTTCTCCGTATCTCCTGACAGGCGTCTGGGTGGGCTATGATCAGGTGCAGCCCATGGGACGTTTTGAAACTGGTTCGCGGGCAGCCTTGCCCATCTGGATTGCATATCGTTCCGAGGTTGAAGACCAGTATCCTGAACAAAATTTTAAGGCCCCTGCTTCTATTATTATGGCCAGGGTAGATGCGCGTACAGGCGCCTTGTCCTCAAGTACGCAAGGAAGCTATGTGCTGCCCTTTATGCCAGGCACAGAGCCAACGCAAAGCTATGCTGGCGAAGGACTTGATGCTGCTCCTGGGTCATCTAATGCCGGGGCAGAAAGCTTATTAAAGCAGATTTTTTAGACGCCTGCCTGGTGCTCGTGTATCTTTCAGGGCTGGCCCATGCCAGTGTTCTGCATGTCAGCCAGACTCTCCCGGATACACGTGAAAAAAATACTTGCTAAGCACAACCCTATACTCTATGAATCCAACCCTTACGGGATGTGGCTCAGGCTGGTAGAGCGCTGCGTTCGGGACGCAGAGACCGGAGGTTCAAATCCTCTCATCCCGACCAAAAAATTAAAGGGCTTAGATTGGTACATCTAAGCCCTTTTCTATTGGTGTGCCCGGCAGGGCGCATGAACTTTTTAAGTCCTAAAAATCGCGCAGTTATGTTCACCACGTATCACAAATTATCAAATACTATCAAAGCAATAAATACGATTGAACATCTACGAGAAATCACTGTTTTTCAGGTTCAGTGTCTCAAAATTGGCCCAAATGGCCCAAGGAAGCCAGAAGAAGAAAGGAACACACTTGTGTTCATCCTATCAAAGCCCAAGGCACTTTTCC
Organism: Desulfovibrionales bacterium; assembly: GCA_012727515.1. GTDB lineage: Bacteria > Desulfobacterota > Desulfovibrionia > Desulfovibrionales > Desulfomicrobiaceae > Desulfomicrobium. The sequence continues at coordinate 1,688 of JAAYGZ010000245.1, read as the reverse complement.
AGCTTCATCAGGGCAACTTTATGCTTCTTTGGCTGTCGCCGCAGCTGCTCAATGTTGTGCAGTTTCCAGCGTACTGCCGGGAGCTGCGGCACATGAGCTGGCAGACCGGCAAGGCTCCAATCCGCTTCCCCAGCCTTGCAACTGAGTAAAAAGCGCCGCTCGTTCTCCGTAAGGCCGGAATGCACCGCCTGAAACAACCATATTCTGGCCTTTTCCAACATCTGCAAGGTAATCGGTTCTTTGGTCATTCCCGTAAACTCCGTCTGAAAAATATGTTCCAGCGGCTGTGGGTGCGGCTCCAGCAGTTCGGACAAAGGCCGAGGGTGGCTCAGGGCATAAACCAGAAAGGCCTTGCGCGTATTTTTATCCAGGCTGTCCGCCCGCATCAGCGGCAAGATGTCAAAGAGATCACGCGGGTGCTGTCTGTCCAGAGCAGCGCAGATTTTGCCGCCATAAAGGTCGGCTACACCGAGGCAGCGTGTATTGACCATAACGCCGAAAGCGGCCTGCGCTTCCGGGTTAAGAGGCAGCACTTCCGTGGGAAATACCGTACCACGGATCACGCCGTTGGACTCAACTTTGACACTTGCGCCTTCATGGCGCACCAGCAGCTTGTCACCGCTTACAGGCTGCGTATGCGCGCATTGCACACCAGACAGGCGGGTTTGTAAAATACCGCTCAACCGTTGCAAGGACTCACGCATGGCGGCAAGTGCCGATTCGCGTTCGTCCAGAGGGCAATATGTCAGGTCGATATCCACTGACAGGCGCGGGAAAGGCTGCACAAAAAAGTTCAGTGCCGTGCCACCTTTCAATGCAAAAAACGGCTTTCCCGTTGGAGTTTCATACTCCAGACAGTCCAAAATATGTAAAAGCAGGCGGACCTGCCGAGTGTACATTTCCCGCATCAAAACTGTATCTCCGTTGGGTAGTGGCTCGCGGCCACGGTCAGCAGGAATTCTTTATCCAATGTGCCGCCTTTGATAAGTTCGCGTTTGCCCGCGCCCAAGTCTATACGGCTGCGATCCAGGGCCGGATACCAGGAGTGCCCGGCTTCACGTGCACAATAAAAAAACAGACGCTTAACCTTCACGCTGGAGCAGCCTTCCAGCAAAGCCTGCATCAAATCGACACGCAGGACGGCAAGACCGCCAACGACTTCCATTGCCTCTGAAAAACCTACGTCATGCGGCACATGATAGAGCATTTCCATAGCTGCACGTTCCGGTGTGGAGACGGTAACACTGACACCCTCCACTCTCATGCTGTGCAGACTGTTTTCCGGAGCACTCTCCATAAAATTTGTTGGGCAGAACCGCACTGCACGACCCGTGGCCCCCTCAACCCAAGCAGGCAGGCGAGTACGTGGCAACGCGTACAGAAACAAGGGCCGTTCGCCCATATAATGCCCGTACCCCTGTAATTCAAGCGCGGTCAACCCGCCGACATGCACGGGCAAGCCTTCCGTCTGCTGCACGACATGCAATACCGCTGCCCATCCAGGCGTATCACCCGGACGGCGGTAAACCCCGCGTTCCACCTGTTCCAGCCAATGCCGCTGTACATAGTGATGCAGCAAGGCACTGGATATGCCTTGGGCGCGTAGAGAGGCCGCCGTACATAGGCCACTTGTGGGCCACTGCTGGAGCGTTTGGTTTAATTTATTTCTATTTTGCTTGTCCATATTT
>JAAYGZ010000244.1 GCA_012727515.1 Desulfovibrionales bacterium | reverse complement strand
GCTGTATACAGCTCCGGCTTTCGCGGCGCTTGGGCTGCATTTTATTATTCGGGAAGAAAGGCTCCGCCCGATTCAATGGGGCGGCATGGCGCTCGCTTTATGCGGGGTAGCTGTCGCATTTTTCGATGCCGGTGATTCAATGCAAGCCTGTTCAAACAGTATGCTTTGGGGAGACATTTTAGGATTGCTTGCTGGCATTTCTTGGGGAGCGACAACAGTTGTCATCCGGGTAAAGCTTTCCGAAACACCACCCGCGCAAACCACATTTGTTCAGCTTCTTACCTGTTTCTGCCTGTTATTGCCCGGAGCGGTACTTACAGACCAGTTTTATTTTTCCATGACGAATATCGTTTGGGCCAGTATAATTTTTCAAGCTGTGCTGGTTTGCGTAGTCGCAATGCTGCTCTGGTTCTGGCTGTTGACGGTGTATCCCGCGTCACAGTTGGGAGCCTTGTGTTTCCTCACACCTGTTTTCGGTATGGTTTTCGGGGCAATATTACTCGGAGAAACGATTGCACCACGATTTATCATGGGCGCGGGACTCATTCTTTCGGGAATAGCCCTTGTCAGCGGGTGGCAATGGTTTGCTGGCCATCTGTCGGAAAAATGAGCTATCGTCCCTTTTTCATCACGTCCCTTATGGTTGAGGGAGAAAGCTATCTCAAGTTTCGATTGGTCTGAAAAGTGCTCGGCAGGCCAGCATGAAGCCCTTCGTATCTCATCAGATTTAGGACCGGTGATGCTCTCGACTCCTGAAAGGGCCTGTGCTAGGAATGCACAAAAATGAAGGGAGGGCTTTGCCGGTTTTTCTTTCCTTTTTTTACCGCCCGGTTTCCCCAAAGCAGGTCGATACCATTCCCCCCGGGCGGTTTTTTTGTACGCCCCAAAGGAGAGGCACGTATGGACCAGCTTCAAAAACTTGCTTTACAGGTGGCCAAGGAAATCATCGTTAAATTTATCGAAGTGGGCCGCATTTCTCCGGCCAATTTTTCTGAACATTTCGAGTCAGTGTACGATGATGTGTACCGCAGTGTGGCCAAATCCACCCCTATTGAGGACCAGTCTGTTGAATCCAAATGAACATGGTAAGGGCGTTGCCAGGCTCTTTGACGGCATTGCTGGCTGGTATGATTTTTTGAATCATTTTTTAAGTCTGGGCCTGGATGTCTATTGGCGCAAACGCCTGGTAGCCACAGTGCGTCCTGGCCCTGCGGGTCGCATGCTGGATCTGGCAGCAGGAACTCTGGACGTAAGCCGTGAAATCCTGCGCCACTACCCGGACCAGCGCGTTTTGGCCCTGGATTTTTCCCGGCCCATGCTGCTTAAAGGCGTAGGCAAAATCAGGCCTGACACGTCTATCTTTCCTGCCCAGGCCGATGGTCGCGCCCTGCCCCTGCCCGCTGCTTGTGTTGATACAGTGACCATTGCTTTTGGCATCCGCAACATCCTGCCCCGCGCCCAGGTTTATGCAGAAATTCTGCGCGTGCTCACCCCTGGCGGCAGGCTGTGCATTCTGGAATTTGGCACTGGCCAGGCCCGCATCTGGGGCGGACTGTATAATTTTTACCTCACTCATGTTCTGCCGCGTATAGGCCGTTTATTTTCCCGCGACCCACAGGCGTACCGCTATCTGGCAGACACCATCACGGCCTTTCCTCCTGCCAGGGAACTGGCCAGGGAACTTCGTGATGCTGGCTTTGCCACTGTTGGCTATCACGCCCTGTGTTCAGGCATTGTCTATGTGCATGTGGCTGAAAAACCTGCGCTACATATTTCAAGGAAAACGCCATGATCAGCTTTGAGGCACTGCGTGCCAGACATGCACCTGTGGCTGTGGTGGGCCTGGGCTATGTGGGCCTGCCCCTGGCCGTGGCCCTGAGTCATCATTTTCAGGTCATTGGTTTTGATATTTCCGCAGCCCGCATTGCCGAACTTTGCTCAGGCCAGGACACGACCCGTGAAGTGCTGCCCGCAGACCTTACAGCAGCGCAGATTGATTATACCAATGATTCTGCTGAGCTGGCCAAAGCGAAACTGATCATCATTGCTGTACCCACACCCATTGATGCCAATCGCAAGCCTGATCTCGGCCCGGTCACCAGCGCTTCGCGCACAGTTGGACAGCAGCTGTCTGAAGGGGCTGTGGTGGTTTATGAGTCAACCGTGTATCCGGGCCTGACTGAAGATATATGTGTGCCCCTGTTGGAACAGGAGTCTGGCCTGCGCCAGGGGCAGGATTTCTGGGTAGGCTATTCGCCTGAGCGCATTAACCCTGGCGACAGAGTGCATACCCTGGAATCCATTGTAAAAATTGTGGCTGGCTCTGATGCGCCTGCGACTGATCTTTTAGCCCAGGTCTATGGCGCAGTGGTCAAGGCCGGTATTCACCGGGCTCCAAGTATCAAGGTGGCTGAGGCAGCCAAAGTTATTGAAAACACCCAGCGCGACCTTAACATTGCCCTGATGAATGAGCTGGCACTTATTTTTGATCGCCTGGGCATTGCAACCCAGGATGTGCTTCAGGCCGCAGGAACAAAATGGAATTTTCTGCCCTTTTCCCCAGGTCTGGTAGGCGGACACTGCATTGGCGTTGACCCCTATTACCTGACTTTTAAGGCTGAATCCTTGGGCTACCATCCGCAGGTCATTCTGGCTGGACGCCGTATCAATGATGGCATGGGCAAATATATTGCGGAAAAAACCATCAAAACCCTTATTGCTGCCGGCGATGTGGTCAAAGGCGCACGGGTTGGCCTGCTGGGCCTGACATTTAAGGAAAACGTCCCGGACCTGCGCAACAGCAAAATTGTGGATATCATTTCCGAACTGCATGAATATCAGGTCCAGACCCTGGTCCATGACCCCCTGGCCCATCCTGCTGAAGCCATGCATGAATACGGCGTATCCTTGCGCCCCATGACAGACCTGCACGATCTGGACGCCCTTATCATTGCCGTGGCCCACAACGCCTTTACGCACCTTACAAAAGATCAGCTACAGGCCATGTTCAAGACAACACATGCCCCCATTATTATGGATGTGAAAGGCGTAGTGCCGGCCCATGTCCTGCCGCCCCAAACAACATATTGGCGCTTGTAAGAGTTTCATGATTATTCTGGCCTGCGCAACACAACGCGAATGCTTCCACTCTTTGCGCCGCATTCTTCCTGATCCGCCCGCGTCCCCCCATGCACTTCCGGATATGCTCCACTATGCTGGTCAGGATCTGGGCGTGGCCATTGTGGGCATAGGGCCGGTGGCAGCAGCCCTGCGCATGGGCAACGTGCTGGCCCGCTTTCCTCAGGCCAGAGCTATCGTGCACCTGGGCATTTGTGGCACCTATGATGCGCAGCAGGCCGATCTTGGCGAAGTTTGCGTGGCCTCATCTGAAATTTTTCCAGAATACGGTGTATTTACGCCAGATCCTGCACAGCGCGAACCCTTTGGCCATGCCATGCTCCCTGAATTGGACCTGGCCAGTCCGGACCATATTGCCCTGCACCCACAGGATGCTGCAACATGCCTGGGCTTTTGCATCCCGCCTGCCTGGCCCACTGGCCCAAGCATTACTGTGTCTGGTGTAAGTGGAACTCTGCACCGTGCCCAGGCCCTGCGCAACGCCTATGAAGGGCTTACAGAAAACATGGAAGGCTTCAGCATTGCCCTGGCAGCCCTGGCCCATGACCTGCCGTGCCTGGAGATTCGCACTGTTTCTAATGTTGCAGGCGAGCGCGATAAAAAATACTGGAATTTCTCCAGGGCCCTGCACGCCCTGGAAGCCATTGTGCCAACTCTTTTGGGAGATCCGGTATGAACGCCTTGACTGTGGCCATTTCCCCTTGCCCCAATGACACCTTTATTTTCGGCTCCTGGATTTTAGGGCATGTGCCTGGCCCGCACAACCAGGACGCTCGTTTTTTCTGGCATGATGTCCAGGAACTCAATCAAGGTGCTTTAAGCGGTGCTTGGGATATTGTTAAAGTCAGTGCAGCCACTGCCCTGCGCCTTACTGAGTACAGCATTCTCTCCTGTGGAGGGGCCTTTGGGCTGGAGCACGGACCCAAGCTGGTTACCAGGGCAGATTTTCATGGTCGGCCACAAACCATCGCTGTACCAGGGCTGGACACCACTGCCATGTGTGTGCTGCGGGCTGCTCTTGGCTTTTCATTTGAGCCTGTGCCCATGATTTTTCACTCCATTGTGCAGGCTGTGCTTTCTGGGACTGTGGATGCAGGTCTGCTTATTCATGAAACAGCCCTGGTCTATGACCGCTACGGTCTGGCCCTGCACACAGACCTGGGCCACTGGTGGCGTGAAGCGACCAACAATTTGCCCCTGCCCCTGGGCTGCATTGTGCTGCGCAAGTCATTGCAGCATGTGCAGTCAGCAGTGGAAGCAACTCTTTGCGCCAGCATCAAGCATGCGCGCGCTCACCCACAAGATACCTGGCCCTTTATCGCTGCCCTGGCGCGGGAACTTGATACCACGACCTTGTGCAGACATATTGACGCCTATGTAAATGACTATAGTCTGGACATGGGTCCACACGGACAGGCCGCTCTCTCGACCTTGCAAACCTTTGGAACACACGCATGAATAACGCCATTGCCCAGCTTAAAATAGCTTTTCTCAAAGAACTGCCCGCCATTAACGCTGCTATCCAGCATGAAATAGACCTGCTTCCTGCCTTGGTGCGCCCAGTGGCTGACCATGTTGTAAATGCTGGCGGCAAACGCCTGCGCCCCATGCTGACCATTCTTTTTGCCAGGGCCCTGGGTTTTGCAGGTGAAAACCTGCACACCCTGGCCGGCTCTCTGGAGTTTTTACATTCTGCCACCCTGATGCATGATGATATTGTAGATAATGCGGAGTTGCGCCGAGGCCGACCAGCCGCGCATACCATATTTGGCCTGACTCCAACCATTCTTGCCGGGGACGTGCTTTTGGCCCTGGCCAATGAAATTGTCTCCCGCTCCAACAATCCAGCCCTGACCAACTGTATTTCCAAGGCCATTATGCATACAGCCACAGGCGAAATCATGGAAATCGCCGCAATCCGCAATGCACGCATCTCTCGGCAGGAATATATTGAAATTATTACAGGAAAAACGGCGTACCTGATCCAGGCAGCCTGTGAATT
>JAAYGZ010000243.1 GCA_012727515.1 Desulfovibrionales bacterium | reverse complement strand
GAGCCACCCTGTGTATTCCATGTTTTAACTTGGTGGAGCAGAAAATCTGAGAAATCACGGATCAGCACTCCCAAAATATTTTTGCTGTACAGTGAGCGGAGTGTATTTTGTGGGTGTTTGGGCACCTTGACTTTTAGGGATGCCCTCAATAACGAGCACTTCTCGCTGCGCTCGTAGCTCAGGTGGATAGAGCAGGAGCCTTCTAAGCTCTTGGTCGGGAGTTCGAGTCTTCCCGAGCGCGCCACAAATTTTAACGGACTATCGCCTGCGTGCGCTGGTCCGTTTTTTTATTTGCTACCCCATTGCTACCCTTGGTGCGCAAACCATCCCAATTACACCTGCAAGTTTTAGCCATCAGTCTTTGTTTGCTGCACCCGGAGTTCTGCCAGTTTGGCGTATTTTAAAAACGCATAGCATAAGGACAAAACCGCAAGAACAAATCCGGCCCGGCCATCCAGAAAACCGCGCCGCAAGAAATAGACTTTGATAAAGCGGGCCAGGCCATGCCCCAAGGCATTGAGTATTCCGGAGCGTTTGCCGCGCTGAAACAGTTCCTTTGCTGCAATTTCCGTGTAATAATTTATCTTTTCTATATGTTGGTGCAGATTTTCATACGGATAATGCAAGATATCCCCGCGCAGGCGCAAGGTTGGTCCAACAGGGCTGAATCCATAATGCGGTCCAGACACATGAACCGTGGTTGAGGCCAGGGCAAAGGCTCTGGGCAGCAGGTCAGGATACCAGCCGCTGTGGCGTAAAAATCGATTAAAGTAGAAAGAGGTGCGCGGACAGAGAAAAGCGCTGTATGGCTCTGGATTTTTAAGCACCTGCTCAAGAGACGCGCGTAGTTGATCAGAAAGAATTTCATCCTGGTCCAGGGACACAACCCAGGGGGTGGTAATATGGCGAAACGCAAAGGCAAATTGTTCTTCAGGCCCTGGCCAGGGATTGACCAGCAGCTGCGCGCCACAACTGCGTGCAATCTCCTGGGTTGCGTCCTGGCTGCCAGAGTCAACAACGAGCAGCTGGTCGCAGAAACTCAGTGACTCAAGACACTGGCGCAGATAGCGTTCTCCATTTAAGGTCAGAACAAGTCCGGTTACAGCAGGGCTAGACAAGATTTTTTTCCTCCAGACCGCGTATGATTGCCGCAAAAACCTGATCTGGTTCTTGTGCGGCATCAATAATCAGAAACCGGGGGCGGTGCAGGGCGGCCCAGGTGAGATAGCCCTGGCGAACACGAGTATGAAAGGCCAGATTTTCTGCCTCAAAGCGCCCTTCAGCAGCACAGGCTTTGTCCTGAGTATTGCGAGCCAGAGCGCGGGACAGGCCCTGTTCAGGCGCAAGATCAAGCAAAATAGTCAGCACTGGCCATAGTCCTGCCACAGCCACTTCATTGAGCTGACAGAGCATACCAGGGTCCAGACCACGGCCATAGCCCTGATAGACAATGGTTGAGTCAGCAAAGCGATCACAAATAACCATACGTCCATTTTCCAGGGCCGGGCGGATAACAGTGGCTACATGCTGGGCACGATCTGCCAGGTATAAAAACAGTTCACTGCCTGAGCAGATGTCTGTGTTCTGTGGGTCCAAAACAATACGTCGCAATTCCCGGCCCAAGGCACTGCCTCCAGGCTCGCGGGTGCGGAGCACATCAAAGCCCAGGCGTGTAAAATACTCTTCCAGTTTTGCGCACTGCGTTGACTTGCCGCAGCCCTCCATCCCTTCCACAGTAATAAACATTACTTTCTCCTTTAAGAATTGAGAACACACTCAGCTGAGTAATTCTGTCATGTGCGAGTTTATGCCCTGCGACGAGGCAATCTATCATCTACTGATACGTCAAAAATTCTGGATTGCTTCCCGCTTCGATTCCTCGCGGTCGCAATGACTTGTTTCAGTTTAATCAGCGCTTCCTTACCTTGGCGTGCCAAGCTGCATAAGACGCTGTTTTTGCGCTGGCTCTTTGACAGGCGTTGGTTCAGCGGGCTTTTCTTCGCCAGGAGTACGCTGAGGCTGAAAAACATATCGGGACAGGGAACGCTGGTATTCGCTCCAATATCCAGAAGAAACAGATGCTTCTGCCTCTTCTGCGCAACTGTGTTCCAGGGCCGCTTCAATAGTATGTATTTTTGCGTCTAAATTATCAGCATAGTGCAGGATAAAGGCTTCTGTTGTTTTGGGTCTTCTTGGCGAGCCAAACTCCAGCTCTCCGTGATGACTGATCAGCAGATGTTTGAGATGCAGGGCCAGGTCAGCAGGAATTTTTGCTTTGGCCAAAAATGGCTCTACCAGTTCCAGGCCCAGATAAATATGTCCCAGCAAACGACCGGCATCCGTGTATTCACGGCTTATGCCGTGGGAAAGTTCCACTGCCTTGCCCACATCGTGGAGTAATGCGCCAACAAGCACAAGTTCTTTGTCAACCTGGGGATACACCGAACACAGGGCCAGGCATACCTGCATCACGCCCAGGGTATGTTCAAGCAGGCCCCCGGCATAGGCATGGTGCACAGCTTTTGCGCCAGGCGCAGTAAAAAGCATGGAGCGTAAGGCCTGATCCTGCAATAGCTTGCGACACAGCGTGCGCCATGGAGCGTACGTTAGTTCCTTGTGCAGTATATTTTCTATATTTTCCAGCAGTTGTGCAGGCGGGACCACAGAAGAGAGTATAAAATCACGCAGATCAAGCCCTTCAGCCTGGGCATCAATTTGTGTGATGTCAGAGATATTAAGTTGAAGTTGATCTTTAAATAAGGCTGTTTGTCCCCTGATATACACAAAATCATCAGCGCGAAGAAACGGCGTCTGCTGACTGTGGGGATACCAGATGCGAGCCTCAATACTGCCGCTGCTGTCAACCACAGTGAGCTGCCAGTATGGGCCATTTTTAGCTTCTTTGCGCTGGGCCTGGGCCAGGGCAAAAATATCAGATACGTCTTGTCCGGGCCTAAGGTCACGGATGAATGTTTTTTTTTGGTTCATTGAGTTGCTATTCCTGTGGGCTTGCGATAGGGGCGAAAAGGCACGAGATATTGGAATTTTGTAAAAGAATTGCACGGTTGCACTGTATTTATGTGCACGCAATCTGTACAGGGCCTTTTGATTACGCACACCCTGCACGCCTTGGCAAGGGTTCTGCTTCCCGTCAAGGCTTGACGTGCGTATGTTCAGACGCGGTGGTGTTCAACTTTACAACTGTACCCTTAGCCATAGGCCAGAAATGTATGTCCAAGAAAAAAGGTCAAACCAAAGTGACGATTTATCCGGACTGGTGCAAAGGTTGCGGGATTTGTATCGCCTTTTGTCCGGCCAAGGTGTTTGTTCTGGGAGCAGATGGCAAATCGCACGTGGCGCATGAAGACGAATGCGTAGGTTGCGGATTTTGTGAACTGCATTGTCCTGATTTTGCCGTATCGGTCACGCCTCGGACCGCTATCCACAGCGCTGTTCCTTCTCGTGATGTCCGTGCAGAGCCTCCGGCTGGGCCCTGCAATCCTGATCCCGGACCAGAACCTCTCCCCTCACCTACAACCCCGGAAGTCGAGCATGGCAACCAAAAAGCGTAAACGAAAGGAACTGTTCGCCCTTGGTAACGAAGCAGTGGTTGAAGGGGCATTATTGGCTGGGTGTTCTTTTTTTGCAGGCTATCCCATAACGCCCTCCACAGAGATTGCTGAAGTCATGTCCCAGCGCCTGCCTTTTGTGCATGATGGCGTGTTTATTCAGATGGAAGACGAAATTGCCAGCATGGGCGCCATTATCGGGGCCTCTCTGGCTGGTCGCAAAACCATGACCGCTACGTCTGGCCCTGGGTTTTCTCTTATGCAGGAAAACCTTGGCTATGCCTGTATGACAGAAGTGCCCCTGGTGCTGGTGAATGTCATGCGCGGCGGACCCAGCACTGGTATGCCCACCAGCCCGGCCCAGGGCGATGTGCAGCAGGCCCGCTGGGGATGTCATGGCGACCATCCTATTATTGTGCTTTCAGCCTGTAATGTTCAGGAATGCCTGGAAATGACCATTGTGGCCTTTAATTTTGCGGAAAAATACCGCACCCCGGTCATTTTGCTGTTAGATGAAATTACTGCGCACACTCGTGAGAAAATCTCCCTTCCTTTTCCTGATGAGCTGGAGATTCTGGCGCGTGTTGCACCGGCCATGCCTCCGGAATGGTATATTTCCTACGAGGAAACCATGCGCGGAGTGCCCCCCCTGCCTCCTCTTGGCTCTGGATACCGTTTTCATGTCACGGGCCTGACTCATGACAAAAATGGATTCCCCACATCAAAGCCAGATGAGGTCAAGGCCCTCATGTACCGCCAGTTTCGTAAAATTGACCAGTTTTTTTATGATATTCAACTGGTTGATGAAGTTCAGTGCGAAGACGCGGAAATTGTTGTGGTAGCCTATGGCTGTGTGGCCCGCTCGGCTGAGCTGGCCGTGCACATGGCCCGGGAGCGTGGGGTCAAGGCTGGCTTCTTAAAGCTCAAAACTCTGTTTCCCTTTCCGAAATCCGCACTCCAACCCCTGGCCAGACAGTGCAGAACGATCATTGTGCCAGAGATGAACATGGGCCAGCTTTCACGAGAAGTAAAACGGGTCAACAATGGCCTGGCCCAGGTGCAGACCATCAATCGTATTGACGGTCAGATCATCACTCCTTCTGAAATCTTCAAATCTATTATGCAGGCATGACCATGGCACAGGTAACAGAACTGATTCATAACTATCTGCGGCATAACAAGAAGTTTCCCCATGTGTATTGCGCTGGATGCGGGCACGGCATTGTGCTTGGTTCGCTGATCCGCAGCGTGCATGGGCTGGGCTATTCCAAGGATGATATTGTGCTTGTGGCAGGCATTGGCTGCTCCGGGCGTATGGCGGTTTATGTGGACTTTAATACTGTGCACACAACGCATGGCCGCGCCCTGACCTTTGCCACAGGCATTAAAATGGCCAATCCCAAGCTCAAGGTTATTGTTGTCATGGGCGATGGCGATGCCATGGCCATTGGCGGCAATCATCTTATTCATGCTGCTCGGCGTAATATCGGCCTGACTGCCCTTGTACTCAACAATAATATCTATGGCATGACTGGCGGGCAAAGTTCGCCCACCAGCCCGGAAGGCACTGTTTCAGCCACTGCGCCTTTTGGTCAGTTGGAGCGCTCCTTTGATATCGTTGATATGGCCATTACCAGCGGCGCCAGTTATGTGGCCCGGGGCACTGTCATGCACGTGCCCATGCTTGATGGACTTATCAGCGATGCTTTGGAAAAACCTGGCTTTAATCTGGTTGAGATTCTTACTCCGTGTCACACGCAATACGGTCGCAAAAACAAATTCAAGACCGTGGTTGATATGTACACATGGTACAAGACCAATACCATGAAACGAGAACTCTATGCCCAGAAATCTCCGGAAGAACAGCAGAAACTGACGCCAATCGGTGTGTTCCGGGATGAAGGATGGCCAGGTCTGGAAACGCGCTATGCGCAATTGCGTACCAAACTCCAGGAGCAGGAATCATGTCAAAGCAGCGCGAACTGAATCGTTTTGAAATCCGGCTTTCCGGAACAGGCGGGCAGGGTATTTTAACCCTCGGTAAGATCATGGGCCAGGTTCTGGCTCTGGATCATGGTTTTTACGCCACACAAACCCAGAGCTATGGCCCAGAGGCCAGGGGCGGAGCCAGCCGGGCTGATCTGGTGGTCAGCTCTGCACCTATCAGCTACCCCAAGCCTGTCAGCCTGGACCTGCTGGTGGCCCTGAGCCAGGAAGCCTGTAATCTGTATTTCTGCAACCTCAAGCCCAGTGGATTTTTGCTGGTAGATACCACTCTGGTTACCCAGACCCCGTCTAATATCTTCTGGGGCCTGCCCTTTACCAGCCTGGCCAAAGACAAGATTGGCCTGCCCCAGACCATGAATATCATTTGTCTGGGCGCGTTGAGCCATTTCTTGCCTTTTATGCAGTTTACTAGTGTAAAAAAGGCCCTGGCCGGGGTATTACCTGCTAAAATCCTGGCTATTAATACCAAAGCCCTGACCCTGGGCTATTCCCAGGCCAAAAAACTCTATCCGGATGCATCTGAAAAATGGACATTCTCCTCACCAATGATGACGGAATCCGCGCAGTAGGTTTGCGGGCGCTCTACAGCGCCCTGACCGCTGCCGGACACCGTGTTTTTGTGGCTGCGCCCATGACGGAACAAAGCGCAGTAGGACATGCCGTGACCTTGTTTTCTCCGCTGCGCGTCAAAGAGGTCACGGAACAGCATTTTGCCGGGCTGGGCGTGTCCGGCACTCCGGCAGACTGTGTCAAACTGGCCTTAAGCCATTTGCTCACTCACAAGCCGGATATGATTGTTTCTGGCATTAATTCCGGCGCAAATGTGGGAGTGGATGTGCTGTATTCCGGCACAGTGTCTGCGGCCACAGAAGGAGCCCTGGCCGGAGTGACTGCTCTGGCCGTGTCTGTGGATGATTATCATCCCACGGATTTGTCGGCACAGGCCCAGTATGTTGCCCGCTTTATTGAGCTTGACCTGTGGGCGGATTTTCCTCGTCAGAGTGTGCTTAATCTTAATTTTCCCTCGTGCCCTTTGCCAGAAACAAAGGGGATTACTGTCTGCCGCCAGACTCGCGCCACGTATCGGGACTGGTATGATGAGCGAAAAGACCCACGGGGCAATCCATACTACTGGCTTGGCGGTGATATTCCTTCTGAGAATGTTTCTCCGGATTCTGATCGCGCATTGCTGAGCCAGGGCTATATCACTGTGACTCCCTTAACCTTTGATCTTACTCATACTGCGTACCTGGATGTGTTGCGCGCGCATTTGAGTTCAGCGGACTAACTTTTTCTCCAAGGAGGCGTTTATGCCAATTACCACTCCCAAAGACATGTTTGCCAGGGCCTATGCCGAAGGCTTTGCCGTTGGCGGCTTTAATGTGAACAACATGGAAATTATCCAGGGCATCATGCAGGCCGGAACAGCAGAACAGTCCCCTCTTATTCTCCAGGTTTCAGCTGGTGCGCGGCGTTACGCGGGCCAGGAGTATATTATCAAGCTCATGGAAGCTGGCCTGGCAGAAAATGATCTTCCGGTCTGCCTGCACCTGGATCATGGCCAGAATTTTGAGATCTGCAAGGACGTTATTGATGGCGGCTTTTCCTCGGTCATGATTGATGGCTCGCACCTGCCGTATGAGGAAAACATTGCCCTGACCAAGCAGGTTGTGGCCTATGCCCATGACCATGGGGTGTGGGTTGAGGCAGAACTTGGGCAGCTCGCCGGCGTGGAAGATGATGTGGATGTGGAGCACAGCGTTTATACTGACCCTGACCAGGCTGCTGAGTTTGTGGGGCGCACTGGGTGTGACTCTCTGGCCATTGCCATTGGCACCAGCCACGGGGCCTATAAATTTGCTGGCGAGGCCAAGCTGGACTTTGATCGTCTGGAAAAAATAGCGGCCTTATTGCCTGGGTATCCCATTGTTCTGCACGGTGCATCGTCGGTGCCGCAGCATTTTGTGGAAATGGCCAATCAATACGGGGCTGAAATTGGCGGGGCCAAAGGCGTGCCTGAAAACCTGTTGCGCAAGGCCGCAGCCTCGGCAGTATGTAAGATCAACATAGATACTGATATTCGTCTGGCCATGACCGCAACCATCCGCAAATATCTTGCAGAGCATCCATCGCATTTTGATCCGCGTCAGTATCTGACCGTGGCACGGGATGCTGTCCGGGATATGGTGGCACACAAAATCCGTACAGTCCTTGGTTCATCCAACAAAATCTAAGTTTGGAGGCAGACATGGCTGTTAAACTTGCTCTTAATGGTTTTGGTCGTATTGGCCGCTACCTGACCCGCATCCTGGCAGACAGCCAGGATATTCACCTGGTGTGCGTCAATGCGCGAGGCGATAATTATTCTCTGGCCCATCTGCTCAAATATGATTCTGTGCACGGTACTTTTGCCGGGAGCGTGGAAGCCAATGACCAGGGGTTTCTCCTTAATGGCCGTCAGGTGCAGGTGACCCGGCGCGGGCCAGAAGAATGGGACTGGAGCGGCATTGATATTCTGGTGGAATCAACGGGCAAATTCACAGACAGACAGAGCTGTGAAAAGCACCTGGCTGCTGGCGCACGCAAAGTGCTTATTTCTGCGCCAGGAAAAAACGCGGATCTTACACTGGTCATGGGCGTTAACGATCATCTTTATGACCCAACTGTTCATCATATTATTTCCAATGCCTCCTGTACCACCAACTGCCTGGCACCAGCGGCCAAGGTGCTCAATGATACCTTTGGCATCAGGCACGGGCTGATGACGACCATTCATTCCTACACCATGAGCCAGCGCATGCTTGATGGTACGCACAAGGATATCCGGCGCGGACGAGCCGGAGCCATGAACATGCTGCCCACCACCACT
>JAAYGZ010000242.1 GCA_012727515.1 Desulfovibrionales bacterium | reverse complement strand
CCGTGATGTACCGCATTACGGGTGACAAAAATATTTCATCCATTACGGTTAAAGTGCATGACCATGTTGTCCCCGCCTTGGCGGATAACGCCATCTCTGCCTTGTTATCATCACGTCACGGCAAGACAGACTTTTTTACCATGAGTACCGACAGCATCAAGCAAACCGTTGAAAGTGCCACCAATACCATGACACTGCTTGTAGCGGGTATCGCCCTTATTTCTCTGGTAGTAGGCGGCATCGGGGTCATGAACATCATGCTTGTTTCCGTGACCGAGCGTACACGGGAAATCGGTGTACGCATGGCTGTCGGTGCCCGACAAACCAATATTTTGGAGCAGTTTCTCATTGAGGCGACCCTGCTCTGTACCACTGGTGGGCTGCTGGGCATTATTTTGGCCCTGTTGATCGGAGTGGCGGTCAGAGCACTGACTACTGACTTCAACCTGACCTATTCGGCAGAGACTATGGTACTGGCTATGGCTTGTTCATCAGCGATAGGTATTGCCTTTGGTTTTATACCCGCCAGAAACGCCGCCAAGCTGACTCCCATTGACGCCCTTTCGAGAGAATAACGAGATGCTGATGAAATCGATAATTATGACTGTCCAATACCTGTCGGTCCTGCTGCTGGCCCTTGTCCTAGTCGGGTGTGGAGCACGGTACGACACCCATATCCATACGCTGACATCGGACATTGTTTCAGCTCAGGAAACCGCCCAGCGTTACAATCTTACCTCCCAATGGTGGATAGGGTACAACAGCACTGGTCTTGACCACACCGTAGAACTGGCCTTGCAGCGCAATGTAAATCTTGCACGCACGGCCATTGCCGTCAATCGTGCTCTGTACCAAGCCAGACTGCTTGAAACGGACCTTATACCCGCCTTTTCCGCTGACGTTTCAGCACAAACCACCCGTACTTTTAACCGCAACAATCCTTCGTCTGCCTGGCAGCAAACATGGGCAGGCGGCGCCAGCGTGAATTATGAGCTGGACCTGTGGCGACGGCTCCACGATACAGCCGATGCCGGGCAGTGGGAATACCAGGCCACCATTGAAGACCTTGCCAGCACACGCCTGGCCTTGATCAACAGCGTTGTTTCTAGCTGGTTTTATCTGGCCTATACTGGCCAGGCCATCAATATTATGGACAACGTGGTACAGCGTTATGAACGGCTTGCAGAACTGATGCAGGACAAATACAACGCTGGGCAAATAGCTGTGCTGGAAAAGCTTCAGGCCGAACAGTCTCTTCTGGCTGCACGCAATGATATTTCGTCCTTGCACACACAAAAGGCCGAGGCCGCCCAGACCATGCGCGACCTGTTGAACCTGCGTCCTGGAGAAGATATGGAGCAGGAGTGGTCTGACCTGCTGGATATACCACTGGTGCCAGTTGACCTAAACGTACCTATTGCCGCCCTTTCGGCCCGACCAGACATCCGTGCTGCTGAGGCCCGGCTACAAAAATCATTTAAAACATTGGAGGCGGACAAATCGGCCTGGTATCCAAGCATCAGCGTGGGTTCCACCCTCAATGTCTCTGCTGACAGGGCATACAAGTATTTTGATGTACCCGTTCTGACAGGACTTGTTTCTCTGACCTTGCCCTTTTTGAACTGGAATACTCTGTACTGGAATATCAAAACGTCGGAGGCGGATTTTGAGACCGCAAAACTGGATCTAGTGGAGACAGTGACAACCGCTCTGAATGAGGTTGACGCTGCCTGCGCCGCCTACATTGAAGCACGACTGACCCTGGAACAAACTATTGCCAAACACGAACGAAACATGAAAATCGCGGAATACTATCGCAACCGTTATGAAAGCGGGGCTGCCGAGTTCAAAGACTATCTGGAAGCCCAAAACTCAGCTGATGACTCCGCACTGTCAGTCCTGTCAGCCAAATATACGCTGCTGGGCAAGGAAAGCACCATCTACATGGCTATGGGTGGACGCTATGTGCCAACACAACGTCAGAAACAAGATACGCCGCCACCACCAATAACCCCTTCAAATCCTGACCTTGCTTTATCTCTTCAGTAGGCCGACTGCGCATAAAAAGGGAATATTGGTATTTCTGAAAAACCCTTAAAACGCCATGGCAGGCATAATCTAGAACAGGTGGTCTGAGAATTGATCTGTATCCAAAAAAATTGTGGCACAAAAAATAGAAAATCTGAATAAACTTTAAAAAAATTCAATGTCGCACAGGCCAGAAATAGGTTCACAGAATCAACTAACACACCTTTGTAGTCTCTTTTAAAATGTCCAGTACTGCAAATTGATCACTGCTTGCACTTCTAGAGAAGTTTTTTTCTTGCCTGGTTAAATTCTTCTTCTGATATATGTCCTTCTTCTTTCAATTTTATCCACTTGGTTAGCTCATCTGCTGCTGAATAGTACTTTAATTTATCTCCTCCAATGCTAT
>JAAYGZ010000241.1 GCA_012727515.1 Desulfovibrionales bacterium | reverse complement strand
GGTTAATAGTTTATAGTCTATAGTTTATGGTTAATCGTTAATGGGTTACGGCTCCTTGGGTCTTTGCGTAGGAGGGGCCTGACAGAAGAGGGCGGGCAGATGGGTGCGACAAGGTTTCTCCGTGCCAGCCAGAACCCAAAACCCTTTGCTCACAGCACTGTTTCCAGCCGTGTGCCAAATTCCTGGCCCAGAACCTTCCATTCATATCTGCGTTGCACCAGGTTGCGGGCAGCCAGGGCTAAGGCCTTGGTCTGGGCCGGATCACGCACGGCCTTGTCCATGGCAGAACCAAAATTCGTCAGCTCATGCACCAGGGCATGGCGCTCATCCAATTCAAGGCCCCGCAATCCAAAGGGCGTGGATAAAATGGGCAGGCCATGAGCCGCATAATCCAGCACTTTCATATTGGTGCCAGAGCCAGTGGTAATGGGATTAAGGCCCAGGGTGGCTGCGGCTAACAGCAGTGATTTCTGGGTATCGGGCAACTGATCCACAAAGACCAGATTGTCCGGGTGAGCCTGCTCCCGAAAGGCTGCCTGCACGCTACCCATGATGGCAAAACTCCAGGCAGGCCGGGCCTTGGCCAGGGCAAAAATATGGCGCACGGCATCCACATTGGGTCCGTGCATACTGCCCATAAACACGGCCAAAGGTCGCTCGCCAAGTCCCATGCGCCGACGCAGGCGCACCAGGGCGCGTTCATCAAAAGGCGCAACCGGACAGACTCCGTTTTCAATAACACAGGTCAGGCTCTGGTCCAGATCATAGAGCTGGCACAGCCTGGCCCGGTCCTGCTCAGAACAGGCAATGACCAGGCTGGCCCTGGCCACTGCTGCTGCCTCGGCCTGACAGACCAGGGCAAAAATATCAGCATGATCCTGCAAATACGGGCGCTTTAGATCCTGCTCCACATTGTGGGCATCGTAAATCACTGGTCCATCCCACAGGCCATCCAGGGCATGGACCAGATAGGGATGAGACAAAACCACGCAGCAGGCATCCTGCAGGTGCTCGGACAGGGCATCCATAAAACGATGATTCTGCGCCCACAGGGTCGTGGCCATGACATCGCCACAGGAAATGCCGGTTTCATCTTCCAGGCGCAGTTCCTCACGAGACTGGGCTTTGGTGCGCGGAACCCGGTGCTCCATATAATCCAGCCCTTCCACACGCCGCTCTTCAGCGCTGTTTAAGGCGCCCAGGGACACAATGGTTACCTGGTAGTGTTCTGCAAGCTGGCGGTACAGATGAGCAATGCGCTGCTGGCCCCCCTGAATGGGCGGATGAATGCGAAAAGTGGACAGCACCACAATCCGGTCCTTTTTGCCGTGGCTCATGGCTGTGCTGCGTGCTGCACGCGGAATACTTACATGCTCCAGCAGATCACGCACAAAATGCGGCCAGGTCAGGGTGGCGACAGATTCTGCTGCCTTGTGCCCCAGGGTAATGGTGCGCTCTCGGTCAGTCACCAGCCTGGTCAGGCCAGCAGCAATATCTGCCACGCAGGGCGCAACAACTTCGCCATTTATGCCTGAGCGCACCATCTCGGTCACGCCGCCAGAGTCTGTGCAGGTGAGCACAGGCTTTCCAGCGTGCATGGCTTCTATGGTAATCAGCCCATAATCCTCATCATAGGGAATAAAGGGCACGGCCAGGGCTTCCTGGTACAAGCGGACCAGGTGGTCGTCTGGCACAAATCCCAGAAACTGCACACGCGGGTCCTGGGCTGCCTGACGCTCCAGGGCAAAGGATTCTGCCCCTGTTCCGGCAATAAGAAAGGGTGTGTCTCCGGGCACCTGGGCATAGGCTTCTATGAGCAGATGCACGCGCTTGAGTTCTGCCAGGCGGCTGGCCGTAAACAAATAGTCTCCGCCAGGGCACGGGGTCAGGCCGCGTAAACTTGTGGGATGATGCAGCACGCGCACGGGCTGATTGGCTGGAAAATAGTTGTCCCGCGTGGCCACTGTGCGCGAAATGGCTGCATAGGACGCCACTTCTGCAGGAGCCAGGCCCACGCTGTCCAGAAAATGCACAATGGCGCGGATAAGGGGGCCGGGAAAGGCGCAGACCTGTTCAGGCAGGCGCAGGGGCCTGATGCGCTCCAGCTCGGCAAAAAGTTCGTCCATGTCTGCCCGGTCTGGCTGGGGGCGCTCTAAAATGGCCAGTATGGGGTCCAGGGCCGGATGGTCTGGCATGGGCTTGGGCAGGGCTGGCCTGCAGCGCTGTTCCAGACCCTGGGGCGCAACCTGGTAGAGATCATAAAAACCGCGCAATTTGTGCTGGATATATACATGATGGTTCGGGTGCCTGATCATCCAGGCCGGGTATTTGGTGGAAATTACTGCATCAAAATGTGAGAGATCCAGCTGGGCAAAGCGCTGGTATCCATCAATAATGCCCCAGAATCCCTGTTCAAAAACCGGAATTTTAATCAGGTCTGCCACATGGGAGCTGTGGCGGTTTATGGCTTCCACCAGACCAAGAAAAAGTTTTTCCGCCCCGCCCATGACAAAGGGCACCGGGCTTGGCGTAAGCAGACAGATGTTCATGGCTTCACCCCGCGCCAGACAAAATCACGCGACACGCGCACATAATCATCCAGGCTGTCAAAGGGATAACCAGCACACGGGTCCAGGGCCACACGGTCTTTCTGGAAAAAATACGCGGCAGAGGACGCAAAGCCCAGGTGCTCGCCCAAAAGAGCCAGGGTGTCGGGAAAGATGGGATTGGCATGGGTGGGGTCACGGTAAAAATCACCAGCACCCACCAGGATATTGCGTGGATTGGGTGTTTCAAACAGGGCCAGGCCCCCTGGCTGAAGCACGCGAAATGTTTCAGCCAGCATACGGTACTGGGTGGAAAAATCCAGATGCTCCAGCATATGAAAGGCGCTGACCAGACCAAGCGAGGCATCGGGCTGGGCCGCAAGAAACTCCAGGGCGTCTGCTTCTCGCACTTCCAGGCCCTTGGCCCGGCACTGATCCACAAAAAGAGGATTCAGATCCACGCCCAGGGCTGGCACGCGCAGTTCGCGCAACAAGCCAAGCCATTCTCCCCGACCACTGCCCAGGTCAACAGCCAGGGCCGCAGTGCCACAGGCTTTTTGCATCTGTTCAATCCAGGGAATAAAACAGGCCAGGCCAGCCGTGATGTCCTGTTCTGTGCCGCGAAAACGCGCTTCCAGTTCCATATAAAAGGACCCATCAGTCTGGGCGCTGGGGCGTGGGGCTGTGTGTGCGCCTGCCAGACGATGCTCCAAAACCCGGTGCAGGGCCTGACGATTGTGCAGGGTGCCGGTCAGGGCCTGGCGCAGAGCGTCCAACTCATGCAGGCTGGCGCTGCGCTGGCGCAGGGATCTGAGTTCGCGCTCCAAGGTGGCTACTCGCCGCCGGGTGCGGGATATGGGCAGTTCCAGGCGGCGCAGCACAAGGCCCATGACCTTGCAGCGGGCAAGATGAAACGGCAGGCGCGGGCGCAAACCATGAATGGTCACCCCGTGGGAGCGGCCTTCAGCAGAATAGCGCAAGGCTCCTAAAATATAGACTTTGGTATATTGCCCATCTGCCAGGCCCCTGGTGTAGGTGGTCAGGCCGTGAGGGTCTGGCGGACGCTTGAGCACAGCATAATAGGCCTGGGTGACAAAATCTTCACCCTCAAGGGGCGCGAAATCTGCCAGGTGGTAGGAATCCTGAAAAGCAAACGGATTTTCCAGGGCCAGGCTTTCCATATATAAGGCGTCCAGCATGGACTGCCGGGTCGGAGATGTGGGGGACATGGGGCCTCCTTGTTGATAACGTGTAACGTATGCTGGGCTGGCCTTAGGGCAGGCCAGGCAGGTTGGCAAGAGGCACATCTGCTCTGCAAAGGAGCAACCTCTGCCCAAACAGAGGTTTTTTTATTTACCTGCTTTTTTTGAGCACAAAAACAGCCCGGACCGGTTCTGTGCCATGCAAATGTTATGCTATCTGGTGGAAATCTGAGAACAATATCTGAATCAGCACCCGGCCAGTGTCATCCTGCCCTGTATTGTGTCCATTATGGTTTATCACGGGCCATCCAGGCACCAAGGTGTACCTATGGGAGGTCTGGTAAACCTGCCAGATGAAGTCATAAAACCTATATTTTTATCTATATAAATCAGACAGTAATAAAGAGATGGTTACACAACAGGCCAGGTTCCACCTCGCAGCAAACAAGGAGGACACCATCATGATAACAGCAGCAATGGAGAACAGAAGGAGAAGGAAGGACTGATAAAAGGTCGCACAGAAGGCCAGGGCCCCATCCTGAAACACCAGATTGCTGCCAATTTGCGATCAGGTCTTCAAAAGAACTGTCCAGGAGCATGTGCGGAGCGCAACTTCGGAACAGCTCGCTTTGCGGGCTGAACACATCTTTTTTGCCACGACCATTGATGAGATTTTTTTCGCAGAATAGACGGTTGTTGGTTAATGGCACATTGTTAATGAAGCATGAAAAATGGAGAATTATCAATTTTCAACTCTCCATTCTCAATTGTATATCGGCAATAGACCATCAGTTATCAACTATAAACCACAGACCATAAACCATATTCCACGCGGAGCAAAGCAAAGCCGAATCAGCTCTGTAAGCCGCAATGGCTACAGCGTTTCTCTGGACTGGTACCGCGACATACCGCGTTCAAGTTTACGGCTAAAGGCGGTCAGCACCCAGCAGATAACAAAATAGAGCAGGGCAATGGTTAAAAATATTTCCATGGGCGCTTTCATGGTCCGGGTATAGATGTGCCGGGCAGACAAGGTCAGTTCATTGACATTGATGATCATGGCCAGGGATGTGTCCTTGGTCAGAGAAACAAACTGATTGACAAAAGATGGAATCATGTTGCGCAGGGCCTGGGGCAAAATGACATAGATCATGGCCTGGGTGTGTGAAAGGCCTGATCCCCGGGCCGCTTCTGTCTGGCCTTTGGGCAGGGACAGCACGCCAGCGCGAACAATTTCTGCCACATAGGCACTGGTAAAAACAATAAACGCGGCAATGGCGCTGTCAGTTTCCGGCACAGCGTGGCCCAGAAGAATAGGGGCAAAGAAATAAAACCAGAAAATAACCATGAGCAGCGGTGTGCCACGGATAATCTCAATATAGACCAAAGCTGGCCAGGCCAGCCAGCGCCTGGACGACAAGCGCATCAGCCCGACAGCCAGACCAATCCAGAAGGCGCCGAAAATTCCAATAACAGCCATGACAATGCTCATGGCCAGACCACCTAAGGGGCCTTGGGGATAGGCTCCTACAAGCAGGTAGTCGAAATTCTTCCACACAATGCCCCAGTTGCTGAAAAGTCCGCTCAACCATGTCATAAATGTATCCATTGCTGTCCCCTATCTGCTCACGCGCAGGCATCTTCTGTTGTACTGGTTAATGCCCAGAGAAACGAGCAAAGACAGGGACAGATACATAAGCGTGGCCACAGTAAAGGCCTCAAAGCCGTGAAAGGTATGTGCTTCCACCTGCCGGGCCATATACGTCAGTTCCATCACCCCAATGGTCATGGCCAGGGATGAATTTTTAATCAGGTTCAGGAACTGGGAAATCAGTGGTGGCACAACAATGCGAAAAGCCTGGGGCAAAATAACATAGCCCATGGCCTGTAAAAACGTCAGGCCAGTGGCGCGTGAGGCTTCAAGCTGGGTTTTGGGAATGGATAAAATGCCGGAACGCAGCTCTTCAGCAATAAAGGCAGCCGTATAGGTTGACAGGGCAATGACGCCAATGGCGAATTCGATATTTTGCTGGTACAGCCAGTGCTTAAAAAAATCGGGCAGAATGGGGTCTGATCCAAAATACCAGAAAAAAATCTGCACAACGAGTGGTGTGTTGCGAAAAAATTCAATATAACTGACAGCAAACCACACCAGAGGCTTGATTCTGGACAGGCGCATGGTTGTGAGCATGGTGCCTAAAACCAGGGCCAGGATAATGGACAGTCCGGAAAGTTGCAGCGTGATGCTTAAACCTTCAAGGAACCATCTGCCGTATTCGTCGGAAAAAATAAGTGCCCAGTTAAAACTATAGTGCATGCGTATTTGTGCGGGGTTTAAGGTGTGTATAGGCCAGGAGCCAGCCGTAACCGGCTCCTGGTGTCCTTTTTATTTAGGGCCAGAGTTCCATGGTCCAGGTCAGTGGAATATGGAAATTGGTTTTCTCACCAAACCACTTGTCATACAGGGCCTGGTATTCGCCGGATTTCCACATTTCCATAAGGGAAATATTGACGAAATCGCGGAATTTGGAATCATTTTCCGGCACGCCAATGCCATAGGGTTCAGCGGCAATGTCTTCGCCAGCAATGACCCAGTCAGCAGGATTGTCATCAGAATTCCGAATGCCCAGCAAAATGGGCGCATCTGTGGTAACTGCCACAACCTTGCCTTGCTTCATGGCCAAAAATGCCTCGGGGTAGGTTTCAAAAGAGACCACAGTGCACTCGGGCTGTGCTTTTTTGATGTTCTGCTCTGATGTGGAGCCTTTGGCAGAACCTACTTTTTTTCCAGCCAGATCAGCCACAGAGGTGATGCCAGAGTCAGCCTTGACCAACAGCTTCTGGGCCGCAGGAAAATAGGTAATGGAAAAATCAATTTTTTCTTCCCGCGCAATCTGGTGGGTCAGGGTTCCGGCAATAAGGTCAATGGCGCCCTGTTCCAGCATGGGAATGCGGGTTGAAGAGGTGATGGGTTTCAGTTCAAGTTTAACGCCCAGTTTGGCGGCCAGGGCTGCGCACAATTCAGGCTCAAAGCCAACAATCTGCCTGGAGTTTTCATCCACATAACCAAAGGGGGGTTGAGAATCCTTTACCCCGGCAATCAGGGTGCCACGGGCCTTGATCTCGTCTATTTTACCGGCCTGAGCCGCAGACAAGACCAGAAATAATGACGCCACAGTCAGCAAAACAGACATTTTCCACATTTTCATCAAAGCATCCTCCTCATAATACAGGTATAGGGTTAGAGAAACGCTGATTAAACCGAAATATATGGCATGGCGCGTAGCGCCGTGGACTTGTCCCCGTTAGAGAGCCTGTACTCGGCAAGGTAAGTTTCAGGCATCTCTGCCACTCTATCAAGATTGCTTTGCCCTGCTGTGTGGTTCGTGCAAGGAACTGTCCTCAGAGAATTTCCCGCAAAAATGCCTTTGTCCGTTCATGTTCAGGGCTCGTAAAAAAGTGGGTTGGGGTGCCCCGTTCCAGGATTTCTCCATGATCCATAAAAATAATTCTGTCTGCCACTTCGCGGGCAAAGCCCATTTCATGGGTCACGCAGAGCATGGTCATGCCTTCCCTGGCCAGGTCTTTCATGACGCTTAAAACTTCATTGATCATTTCCGGATCCAGGGCAGAGGTCGGCTCGTCAAAAAGCATGATCTGCGGCTTCATGGCCAAGGCCCTGGCAATGGCCACGCGCTGCTGCTGGCCACCAGAAAGCTCAATGGGATATTTATGGGCCTGGTTGCCAATACCTACACGGTCGAGCAAGCGCAGCGCTGTTTTTTCTGCTTCTTCTTTGGATATTTTCTTGACCTTAACAGGGGCTAAGGTGATGTTTCTGAGGACGCTTAAATGCGGGTACAGGTTGAATTGCTGGAAAACAATGCCAATTTCAGCGCGTAACTCATTTAAGTTCTGGTCTTTTCCGGTTATGGTCCGGCCATTGATCAGAATTTCTCCCTGATTGATGTCTTCCAGACGGTTGATACAGCGCACCAGGGTTGATTTTCCTGATCCGCTTGGCCCGCAGATGACCAGGACTTCACCTTTTTCTACACTTTCATTAATATTTTTCAGAACATGAAAGTCGCCAAACCATTTGTTGACATTACGAAACTCAATCAGAGGCATGGGCAATCCTTGGCAGGAGTTAGTGTGGACAGAACAGCATTTTGTTGGTGCTGATAAGAGCAAAACGCTTATTGGGGGTTGCCTTTTTTGTCAAATTATCTGGCTTTCACAGTAGCAACACCGGCATACAATGCAGGTAAAATATTCAGAACAAGCGCACAACGGGTTTTCTTTTTGTGCACTGCGCGCAACGAACTGGCGTCATAATCAATGAAAAATACAGTGTGACGCTGTTTATTTTTACATTGACAAAGAAATTTTAACGCATGGCGCGGCTCTTTTCGCGTACCAGAAAGGCATCAGAAAAGAGCAGGGCGAGCTGAATATAGGCAGGGACATACGCAAAAAAATGATACAACGGAGGGGTTGGTTATGTATGCAGCGGGCACGTTTGGAGTGTTTTTTGTGTTGTTGGCTCTCATCGTTTTCTGGGCAATCAGTGTGTACAATCGACTGGTCAGGCAGCGTGCGCTCAAAGATGAAGGCTGGAGCGGCATTGATGTCCAGCTCAAGCGGCGTCATGATGTGGTGGGCAATCTGGTCAATGCAGTCAAAGGGTTTATGCAGCATGAAAAATCAATTCTGGAAGAAGTAACCCGGCAGCGATCCATGTCTCGTGAGGCCAGTGGCGCTGCTGCTGTTGGCCTGGCGGAAACCGGACTGAGCCAGGCCGTGGGGCGTCTTTTTGCGGTCATGGAAAATTATCCGACCCTCAAAGCAAATGAAAATGTCCTGCAACTTCAGGCCGCGCTTGCTGATCTGGAGGATGAAATTCAAAAGGCCAGGCGCTATTATAATGCCACAGTGCGTGACCTCAATGTTTCAATTCAATCCTTTCCCTCCAACATTATTGCGCAGCGTTTTGGATTTCAGAAGGCTGATTTTTTTGAACTGACCACTGTTCAGGAACGAGACGTACCCACGGTTGCGCTGTAGCGCCTGCCTCTGGCGCAGGCGTGTATATGCTTGAGCTACTACATATATAAAATGAGCAAACTCCGCGCTAAAAACACAGCAGGGATGGCTGAAGCGCTTTAAGCAGCGGTTCCTCAGGGAAATGCTGATTAGTTCAGGCATTGCGGGGACTGCGAACGGAGTGCGGCAGGACGCGGCAACCCTGATGGATGTGGCAGAGATTAACGGGGGAGATTTACCCTGTCGGGCACAAATCCACATCAGGCTTGTACCTGACTTGTGATGAACAGACTTGCTCGGCATTTCCTTAAGAAAAAAATACTTTTTCCGATAGAGTACGTATCAGGGCATATTTTTACTGGAGGTGCGTATGCGCTATAGAATAGCTATCCTGGGGTGTTGTATGCTGCTTGGCTCCTGTCATCCTAAAGCTGATATCCAGCATTCTCAAATTCCTGTTCCAGCCAGTTATCCACTGAATAGTCAGCAGGTTATGCAGGCTGCGCATCATTGGGATGTGTTTGCAGAGCGTATTGCCCAGGGCCTGGCCCAGGCCTATGAGAGTTTTTATCCAGAAGGCTCTGTGTCTGTGTATGTGGCTCCTGGCGGGGTCACGCCGTTTGCCAAAGCCTTTTATCAGCTTCTGACCACCCAGCTTGTCCAGCACGGTATTCCGCTGGCCACTGGTCCGGAGGGCAATATTGTCGTTGATTATGAAACGCAGGTCATTCACCACCGACGCCAGCTTATACGCACATCAGAAGGCTACAGGCGCACTGTGGACTCTGATGTGCTCCAGCGCAAGAACGAGAGTGGCAGATACGACAAAGTGCCCCTGGTCAACGAGGATAGCGCCTATTACGCTGAACATGCCAAAAAAACCGAGATGCTCGTTACCTGTACCTTTGTGCATAACGGGGCCATTGTGTATCGGGACACTGGAATTTTTTATGTTAATCCATCAGAATTGCCGCACTATGTCCCGTCCACCCAGTCTGAGCCATTGCCGTTAAAATACTACAGACTTCAGGAGTAATGCCATGCGTTATCTACTATGCTGCGTGCTGCTTTTTCTGGTCAGTCCTGCCTGGGCCGAGGCACAGTGTTCCTCTGACTCTGTGCAGATTCTGAGTTCACAGCTGGCTGCAGGACTGGTTGATACCCTGCAGGTGCGGCTGGATCGCACCCAACCTGTGGCCAGCACATCTTTTGTTGATCTGCATCATCTGGATCAGTCTTCCGCCATAGGGCGTATACTGGGCGAACTGTCCAGCAATGCCTTTGCCTCCTACGGCTACACCATGATTGAGGCGCGTTTGCGGGTGGATTCAGTCAGTATTCAGGACGGGGTAGGGGAATTGGCCCTGAGTCGGTCGTTGCGTCTTATTCCAGGGAAAGTTCCAGCCCAGGCCATACTTACAGGCAATTATGCCAGAATCGGGAATGCGCTGCATGTGTCGGCTCGCCTGATTGACGCCCAAAGTCATGCGGTGCTGGCCACGGCCACGTGTCGCCTGCGTCTGAGCCCGGATACCCTGGCCCTGCTGTCTCCTGATCCTGCGCCAAAAGCGCCAGAGCCAACAGCAGCCATAACCCTGCTTCGTCTTACATCCAAAGCAGATGTGAGGATCATTCAGCACCAGCTCAAGTCTTTGGGGCTGTATGGGGGAAAAATTGACGGGATCTGGGGGCGTAAATCCCGCGCAGCACTGGCTACTTTTCGTAAAGTGCATGGCCTTGGTGATAGCAGTGCCTGGGATGAGGCCACGCAACGCACGTTAATTGGCTCGTAGCATTGGTTTGTTCTGCTTGTCCTGAGCGTGTTTAAGTCCGTACTCCGATCCACACGCTCAGGCCTGGCAGCCAGCACGTAACGCTCCTGCTTACAGTTTCTCTTCATCCACGCGCACAGATTTTAATGCTTCCTCCAGTTCAGAGAGGGTAAAATGCACTGACTTGGCCGTGCTTGCCAGGTCAGGATTATGCGCCTGCTCAATGCGCTGGGCCAGCAGTTCGGCCTGGTGCTGTGCTGTGAGTGCGGCCAGGGTCCGCGTTGGCAGTGGATTCAGCTCCGTAGTGTGCGTGGGTGTGTTCAGGGGCTTGAGCTGGGCCTGACCCTGAGTGGTCTGACTGGCCTGGGCCAGACGCTCTGACAAACTTTCCTCCAGCATACCTGCCAGACCAATACCGCCGCTACGGGCCATTTTTACTGACAGTTCCTGGTCAAACATGGAAACATAGCTTTCTCCTTCCTTGGACGTGAACAGTCCCTCCTTGGACACAGAAGCGCGCATTTGCTTCCAGATCTGGTTAATAAATACAGCCTCAAAATCCTGACAGGCCTGGGTAAGCTGGGCCTTTTTCGCCTTGTCACCCTGTCCTGCGGCAGACCGCAAGCCCTGCAGGCGTTGCTCCAGGCCCAGGTTGGCATCCTGTGCGGGCAGGGCAGGAGTGCTCAGAGTTGTGTCGCTCATGATTGCCTCCAGGGGTTAGAGAATTTCCAGGTCTGCGTGCAGAGCACCGGCAGATTTCATGGTTCGCAAAATAGAGATCAGGTCTCTGGGCGTGGCGCCAATGGAGTTAAGACCATCAATCAGCTCCTGAATGGATGCTCCTTCCATTAAAATGAGTCGCTGCTGTTCTTCCTTAACACTCATCTGGGTTTGCGGAGTGACCACGGTCTGCCCTTGAGAAAAGGCATTGGGCTGAGACACTTGTGGATCTTCAGTAACGACAATGTGTAAGTTGCCATGGGATACTGCGACCTTGGACAAGGTTACATTGGAGCCCAGCACCAGCGTGCCTGTTTTTTCATCCACCACGACCTTGGCCCGTGAATCAGGGCTGACTTCTAAATTTTCCAGGGAAGCCATAAGATTGACTATATTGCCCTGATGCTGGGGTGGCACAGTTACGGTGACCGTGGAAATATCCTGGGCCTGGGCAAAGGTTCCGCCCATAGAACGATTAATGGCATCAGCCACATGCTTGGTGGTTGAGAAATCCATTGTGCTTAAATTGATGGTTACTTCCTGCTGGTTATTAAAGGCAAAGGGCACACTGCGTTCTATGACTGCGCCACCAGGAATACGCCCAACCGTGGCAATGTTTTTTGATGCGGAAGAAGCATCCCCGCCTGCAGAAAATCCTCCCACTGCAAGGGGCCCCTGTGTCAGGGCATAGACATTGCCATCAACCCCTTTGAGTGGGGTTAAAAGCAGCACACCGCCCATAAGAGAGGCCGCATCACCCACAGAAGACACGGTCGCGTCCAGACGTGCACCAGGCTGGACAGAAACAGGCATTTTGGCCGTAACCATGACTGCGGCCACGTTTTTCGGCTTGAGCGCAGTGCGGTCAACTTTAACGCCCATACTTTCCAGCATATTGGCCATGGACTGAATGGTAAATTGCGACCCGCCCTTATCACCAGTGCCGGGCAGGCCCACTACCAGGCCATAGCCCACCAGATCATTGGAGCGCACTCCGCCAAAGCTGGCAATATCTTTGAGTCGCGCTGCCCAGGTCATGGACGCGCCCAGGGCTACCAGCACCAGACTCCAGCCAACAGCCCGACCCAGCATCTGCAGAGCAGAGCGAGATGGCAATCCAGAACATGAAAAAGAGGATGCCTGGGACTGTGTTTTGCTTGGTGTGCTCATGCTTGTCATAACTTGTTTTGACTGAGTCAGTATTTTTTTAGAATGGCCATACATTGTCTAACAACCTCCCCAGCCAGCCAGGCTTTTGTTTGTCTGCCAGTACGCCTTCGCCGTACAATTCAATGCGTGCTTCAGCCAGGCTTGTGGATTGAATGGTGTTATCTGCGTCAATATCGCGGTCCCGGGCCACGCCCTGAACCAGAACAATCTGGGTTTCTCCATTGACGCGGGTTTCTCGCGCGCCAACAATTTCAAGCAGCCCACCACCTAAGACCTTGGTCACTCGTGCTGCTACTGTGGTCATAAGAGAGCTTTCACGTTTGGTTTCCCCATCGCCGGAAAATTTACTTTTTGACCCTGCTGAAACCATGGCATTGGGGCCGACCTTGGCTCCGGAAATAAGCGGAAGATGGTCTTTGCCTAAGAATGATTCCGCGCCCAGTTCAAAGCTGTTATCCTTGTCTGCTGTGGTTGATGCCTTGTTTTTGGCCAGGGTTGTTTCCACAACTTTGACCAACAGCACATCGCCTACGCGCCTGGCCCTGGCATCAGCAAAGAGCAGGTTTGCTCCATCTGGATCATACAACGAGCCAGGATTGTGTACAGCATCAATTTTTTCCTGGGGCGGGGGCATGACAATGGCCGGTGGCATGGGTGGACGGCTGGACGCTGTGCAGCCTGCCAGGCCCAGTGCCAGGATAAGTGTGTATATTGCGCGTGTTTTCATGGTGTTCTCCTTGCCTATGGTACCTGCACTGTGTCGGCATTAAGTACGCGTGCTGCCACGACTTTTTTACTTTGCACATTTCGGACCTGAATGACCTGTCCGATGCCCCCGTCTTCCATGCTTTCCGCCGGAACAGTCAGTTTTAATGTCCGTCCCTCATAGACCAGGGTTACGGCCTGGCCTTTCTGAATAACCGGAATTGGCTCCACAGCGTGTGCATAGATGACCTGGCCTTCGCCCACAGGAGCGGTCATGCGCAGTTGAAGGCCCTGGCCATCCCAGGGCGGACGGCCCATATAGGCCATGTTTTTGCGCATAAAGGTGACCAGAGTTGGGTCAAGCAGATCGCCACGATTGAGCACCCGGGCCGCACAGGGCACGGTTTTCCAGACATCAGCAAACACAGTGCCGGTAAAGCTCTGCAGTACGTCACCGCTTGGGGTTACTGCTTCAAGGCGCAGGCTGATCCGTCCGGGCGCAGGAGTGCCCACCGGAGTCACGCGCATCTGAAATGGATTGGCGCTGTTGACAAAAAGATAGTCACTGATCCGGTAATCCCGAATTTCTATTTCATCGCCATGGGCTTGCAATGCTTGTGTCAAAATTTTGTCAATGCTTGGGCGCAAGGTCTGGCTGTGCACCACTGCGCCACCACGTTGCACCTGTATTTGCGCTGGAATTTCCATGATCGGCAGGTCTGGGCCAAAGCGAGCCTGGATCAGGTCCCGTAATTTGGGGCCAGAAAGATTGGCCCGTGCTCCATCAAATTTGGGCGCTGCCAGCAGTGGTTCAGACCCAATGCGTTGCAGAGCAGCCAGGGCCTGCTTACCCTGAGCCTGGGCCAGGTCTGCCAAAGTTATGACTGGACCATGCACACAGGCAGCGCCGGAAAAAATCAGCCGGTCTTCAAGGCCTGCCCAGCCAGGCCACGCCCACAGCAGGAGCGTGAAAACAAGCCCTATGCTACGCATTACCTTACCTCTTCAGATTGGTGGCCACCTGCAACATGGCATCAGCCGTGGCAATGGACTTGGAATTGGCTTCATAGGCCCGCTGGCCCACAATCATGTTGACCATTTCTTCCACAATCTGCACGTTAGACATTTCCAGAAAACCCTGGGCAATGGTGCCGGCATTGTTCTGGCCAGGCACGCTTTCAATGGGTTCGCCAGAACCATCGGTCTGCACATACAGATTGCGTCCTTCTGCCTTCAGCCCTGCAGAATTGACAAATGTATAGATGGGAATGTCGATTGCAGCCAGCTCTTCGCCGCCTCTGTCCACACAGGTCAGGTGGCCGTCTTCTGTGATCACAATATTTTGTGTTTCCTGGGGGACAATAAATTCCGGCTGCAAGGGGTGGCCATTATCCGTGACAATTCGTCCCTCATTATCCAGCTTAAATGCGCCGTTGCGCGTGTAGGTTTCCTCACCATTGCGATCAATGCGGAAAAATCCATCGCCTTCAATGACCAGATCCAACTGGTTGCCCGTGTTTTGAAAATCACCCTGAGAAAAAATTTTATGCACAGCCACCGGGCGCACGCCCATGCCGATCTGCAGGCCCACAGGCAAACGATTGCCTTCCTGGTTGGGCGTACCGGCAATTTTCATGCTTTGGTACATAAGGTCCTCAAATTCAGCGCGGTTTTTCTTAAATCCCGTGGTGTTGACATTGGCGAGGTTGTTTGAGGTCACGTCCAGATTCATTTGCTGGGCAATCATGCCTGAAGCGCTGGTCCATAATGCGCGAATCATAATTCTTCTCCTTCTT
This sequence comes from Desulfovibrionales bacterium, assembly GCA_012727515.1. Taxonomy (GTDB): domain Bacteria; phylum Desulfobacterota; class Desulfovibrionia; order Desulfovibrionales; family Desulfomicrobiaceae; genus Desulfomicrobium. The sequence continues at coordinate 860 of JAAYGZ010000241.1, read as the reverse complement.
TAAGGATATACGTATATCTATATCGGGTATGTCTTAGCGGCTGGCAGCCCCAACCTCGGTGATAGCTTTTTTATCCTGTTCAAAAGTGCCGGTGATCATTTTCTGATAGGCTTCAAAAGCGCGCATTGTTTCAATCATATTCACCATTTCGGTGACTACTTCCACATTGGCGGCTTCTAAAAAACCCTGCTCTACGCTTGCGTCCTGGGCAGGAATGGGCTGTGCGCCAGAGTTTGCTTTTATTCTGAACAAAGAATCCCCGGTTTTATCCAGTACGTGTTGATCTTCCACAGTAACAATGGTGAGTTGATCAATGATTTCCCCATCTACTGTCACCGTGCCATCGCCCAGAATCACAATGGAGCCTCCGTCCGGCACCTGCAAAGGGCCGCCGTCTCCAAGAAGCTGATTGCCATGCTCATCCACAATATAGCCTTCAGCCGAGAGATGATAGACACCCTTGCGCGTTAATGCTTCCCCGTCCGGGGTTTGCAGGCGGAAAAAGCCTTCTCCGGCAATGGCCAGATCAAGTGGGTTGCCTGTGGCCCTAAACGCGCCCTGAGAGAGATCCACCACGCGTTCGGCAATACGGGGCTGAGCAAGCAAAAAAGAGCGGGGCCACGGCACTTCCTGCTCTATGGTTTGATTGGGGTTAACCAGGTCGTGGGCGTAACGCCGAAAGGTATCGCGAAAGGCCAGCTTGTCTGCTTTAAACCCAGTGGTATTCACATTCGCCAAATTATTGGCAATGACATCTAAGCGATATTGTTGGGTTAATGCGCCAAATGTTGCGCTGTAACTACTCTCTTGCATAAGAGCCTCCTTGCTTGAGCTGAAGCAAAGCATAGACCAGGCCAATG
>JAAYGZ010000240.1 GCA_012727515.1 Desulfovibrionales bacterium | reverse complement strand
TGAAGCGCAAACAATGGATTTGCTTCATAAAAATCGGCTGTTGTGTTTCACCTCGAAAGCATTGAACAATCTTTGCACATGCTTCATCACTGTTGCCGGAAGTTCAATGTTCTGTGGTATTACAACTCTCTTGAATAATTCTAGGCTCCATTTCCACGACTTGAGGTAGGCTCCGTATAAGTCTCTCGATTCTGCGCTAGATGTGCATGCTAGGTAACGACTATACGAATCCGCCGAAAGATCCTTTTCCAACGCGCGTGAAGGTGTTGGCCAGTGGTCTGTTGTCTGCTCATGAAGGCGTACCAGCTTGAGTAAATTTTCATGGGATTTGCTAAGTAAAGCCCAGGCTCGAGCATACTCTCCTCGGTTTAAAAGATTAGCCCCAAAAAGCATCTGATTTATGAGATTCAGTGCAATCCCTTCTATAAGTGGCGCACCTTCACGTTTCGGAGGGCTGCCCACAAGAGCGCTAGCGTGCAGTGCCAGCTCGCCTGATCGGTCTAGTAGAACAGCCGCATCAAGAGTGGGAAACCATCCGTAGCCTTGCCATGAGGAAATGATTGCCATGTCCGATTTACGCATGAAATGGAATTCACCACGAATGCCATTTTCAAAAAGTGCTGTGTGATGACCAAAGTCATCAGGAAAATAAGCCACAACCGGACTGACTGAATTAATCCATGAGCACTGATCGAAGTTCACAAATGAATCGTTTTGGATGAATAACACGAATTCGATATCAGAAAACTCGTCACCCTCTCCGATAGCAAATGAGCCAAACATCAAAGCCGCGATTATTCGTACATCCTCATAACAAGTTTTTCTGAAACTTTCGATCATTTCCCGTTGAAGCATTAAAACCTCCGGCAAAACCGTTTCTCATGCCCACTATTTGGACCAGGCTTTCCAATTCCTCGGATAATCCCAAAAGCCCATAGTTTCATCCCAACAGACCAGTCCATGTATTTATTCATAAAGTTGGTCAGATGCTCCGTACTGGATTGGCCTACTGCTCATCCAAGCGAATAATCCTTTGCAATGACTGGCCTCAAAATCTTACTGCAGGGCCGTGGCAAAGGCCCGTGCTGCCTGGCGTAAATTCTCCGCCCAATCCTGGGCCAGGGGATCAAGCCGCACAACCTGCGCTCCTATTTCCTTGGCCAGCACTCCCGCGCTTTTTTCAGAAAACTGGGGCTGCACAAAAATGACCCGGATTTTCTTTTCCCTGGCCAGGCTGATGATCTGGCGTATATCCTTGGCGCTTGGCTCTTTGCCTTCTGTTTCAGTGGCCATCTGCTCCAGGCCATAGGCCTTGGCAAAATAGCCCCAGGATGGATGAAAAACCAGAAAACTGCGCTGGTCCGGGGGCAGACCACCCAAAATCTCGCGCAATTCCTGATCAAGCTGATCAAGCTCTGCCATAAAATCCACGGTATTGGCACGGTACAGGGCTGCATTGTCTGGGTCTGCCTGCACAAGCGCGTCAGCAATATGCCTGGCCTGGATTTTCACCAAGGCCGGATCAAGCCAGATATGCGGGTCCAGACCATGCTCATGGCTATGGTCTGAGCCAACCCCTTCATGTTCATGGGCGATCATGGATATTTTAGCGCAGCCTTTGTCTGTCTGCACAACCCGCATACGAGGGCTGGCTGCCTGTAGCCGGGGCAGCCAGGCCAGATCAAAACTGTCTCCAATGCTGAAATACAGCGAAGCCGTGCTCAGGGCCTGCATTTGCCTGGGCTTTGGCTCATAGACATGAGGATTGGCTCCTGGCTCAACCATGACCTGTACCAAAACCTGGCCCTGGCTGATGCATTCCACAAAAAATTTCTGCGGCCCAAGAGTCACAAAGACCACCGGCTCTGCCACAGCCTGTCCAGCATGTACGATGAACAGCAGAACACAGACAAAAAGGATGTGCGTGATTTTTTTCATGTCAGATGTGTAGGCACGGCCACAGCCAGGCGTCAAGGCCAGTGTCAAGGCCAGGCGTTCAGGTCAGGATCAGCAGCCAGAACAGTCCACGGGTGGGACAGCGGCCACAAGTTCCATATAGTCTTCCAGGGTATCCACATCACGCAGCAGCAAAGGATCTTCCACCGCAAGATGACGGACATGAGCAGCATGGCGCTGTAGTAATGAACGCGCTCCAGTGTCTCCATCCACACAAAACGCCTCGCGCATAAGGGCACGGCCCAGAATAACCGGATTACCGGGCTGCTGCTGATACATGGGCACAACAGCCCAGGGTTGTTCTGTGCAGAAAACATGAACAAGCGTGTCAATGAGAAAGGGCGTTATACAGGGCTGATCTCCAAGCAGAAACATGACGCCATCTGCATCTGGCCCGTGGGCCAGCCCCAGGTGCACGGATGTGCTTTGTCCTGATGCATATTGTGGATTGATCAGCACCGTCACGCCTGTGGTATCCAGGGCAGGCAGAATTATCTCATGGGCATGGCCCAGAATCAGTGTCAGATGCGTCAAAACAGAACTCCGGGCCGCATCAAGAACATGCTGTACAAGGGGCTTGCCATGCAGGGGCAGCAGTTGCTTGGTCTGTCCCATGCGCGTGCCTCGTCCGGCAGCCAGAATCACCCCGCGCACTGTCATGGCCAGACCTCCCGCACACAGTGGTCCTGTTGTGCTGCGCCTAAGCAGACCCGGTATGGAAAAAAAGCACGGGTGCGTAGTTGATGCAAAATCTCTCGCCCCAGAACCAGGGTCTGGGGTACATCAGCCTGATTCAGCCACAACAGGCGCTGCGCACCAGGCGGAGTATTTTTAAATGCCCCGTCTGGATGAGCACACAGCCTGGCCACAGACTCCGGGCTTACTGCTGCTCCAGGGGCCAGGCCTGTAAGCCTGGCATAGTGCCCGCTGCGACAGACCTGCCCTTCTTCCAGGGGTTGTCCCAGGGCTGTCAGCCCAAGAACAGCCAGCACATGCGTGCTCGCCCCTGGTATAACTGGCTCGTGCTCTGCCGGAGCTTTCAGCGCCAGGCCTCGCGCTCCGTCTGCTTCTACCAGAATCCAGTCAAAGACGTTTGCCCTGGCCAGTTCATTGACCGTGGCGCAGGAAAGCCCTGAAATTTTATCATGGATGCGTTTTAAGCCCAGACAAACACACTGGGTAGCTGGCATGGCGCGGCACGTATCCAGCCAATGTGTGTCAGCGCTGGTAAGGACAAGGCTGGCCTGATGGTCAGCCGGAGGAAAAATTTTTGTTGTGGTTGTGCAGGCCACACGCAGGCCCAGGGTGGTCAGTTCCGCTGCCAGACGATACATGAGCGTGGTTTTGCCCCCTGCCCCGACAATGGACAGCAGCCCCTGGGCTGGCAAATCCAGGGCAGCAGCCAGGCACTGGACCAGGCTCAATGATAGACTCGCAGGACCGCCTCCAGCACAGCCCCGCCCAGGGCGCGTCCCTTGTCTGAAATGGTGTGCAGAAATTGCCTGTCCCCTCGCGGATCAATATCGCCAAGTTTGAAGCCACATGGCACAGAGCCATTTGGTCTGACCTGGCCACGCAACAGACCATCAATTTCCGCCATCACAGGCACAATATCCACCTGGCCCAGAATCTGACCAGCCCGGACCATATCCCCAAGCTGACAGGCCCAACTCAGCCTGCCAGACACAGGAGCACGCACCACGCGCTCCCTGGAAAACCCGCCTATTTCCCCAGGAATGCCCGTATTGGGCGCGGCCTGGCCAGTGGTCAGAATACGGCCCAGATCATGGCCGCGTTTGGTTTCCACAACCATATGCACGTCCTGACCAGCAGTAAAACCAGGCCCCAGGCCAATGACCACAGGCGCGTCTGTGCGTCGCGTGCCCAGATTGCGCTTGGCAATAATGGCATCCACCAGAACATCCGGCTGCACGCTTTCCAGGCTGCTCCACTCTGGGTCAACAAGCACAGGAATCTGCCCGTCAGCCCAGAGCGGAACTATCTGTTCCACAGCGTCCACACGTTGAGCACGCACTCCTTCAACCATGCAGTGGCCATCATGCACGGCCTCGCAAAAACTGACTGTGCGCCGCACTGCCAGGGGGTGCGCTGTTTCCAGGATCAGAATACGCCGCAAGCCAGCCTGATAGAGTCTCCAGACAATGGCTGATCCCATTTCTCCGCCACTTTTCATGACCAGGGTCAGGTCGCGTAAACGTGTGGACATAAAAAGCCCCTTAAAATACTTTCATAATCATAAGCGTGGTCACATTGCCCTGGGTATTTACCTTGTTTTCAAATTCCCACAAAGAACGCAGGGACACGCCCACGCCCCAGCCAGGCACAAACACACTTACTTCCGGGCCAATGGCATAGGCCTGTTCCCGGTCATTGCTGCTTCCAGGACCACTGTCGTCAGTGACCTGCCAGCGACAATACCCGGCCAGACCCACATCCCAGATCTGGGCAATGGTTTTGCCCAGGCCCCATTCAAAATGAAAATCATTGCCATAGGTGATGTCTGTATCATCCTGCTCAGAATGGATTTCGTACCGCCCCAGAACAGAGGCAGACCAGGTTCTGGCCTCGTCAAAATACAGGGTTGCCCCTGCTGTGAACAATCCTGTCCAGAAACCCTTGCCAGGGCTGGCTGGCTTGTCAGCATCAAACTCACCTGTGGGCAGATACACACCCACCCCAATGGCTGCGTCATACTGCGGACCATGCCAGCCCAGCAGCGCTGGTTCAATAAGGATATCGCCCAGCCCGAATTTATTGTCGTCAAAAAACCTGACCCCGCCTGCTTTCATGGAAATATCTGTATAGACCAGCGGCACACAGATATCTGCCACCAGATTGCCTCCCAGAATTTCAATGCCTGAAGAATAGATCAGACGATGCACCATGGCATAGACATTCACGTCAAAATCCACATCAGACTTGTGTCCGTTTTTATCCCTCAGGTCATCGGCAGTATAAAACAAATTGTACAATCGGTAATACACGCCTTCAGGCGGCAGGCTTGCAGCTTTAATACCTTCGGCTCCGCTCACATAATGCCCTGATCCAGCCAGAGCAGATGATCCAGTCAGACAAACAAACGCTGTCAGGGCCATGCAAATAAACTTCCGCATCCTTCCTCCTTGGGTAGCAGGCAGCGCAGGGAATATCCCTGCGCCACAGGTTATGAGTTCAGGGCTTTGAAAACCCGTTCTGGTGTCATGGGGGTCTTTATGAAGCGGTATCCTGTTGCATTTGCCACGGCATTGGCAAGGGCAGAGGCCGGACAAACCAGACTGCATTCACCAGCGCCCTTGGCACCATAAGGGCCGGTAGGATCACTTGAGGTCACGATAATGGAATGAATCTCTGGTGTGTCCTCAGCCGTGGGCAGCATGTAATTATGCATACTTGATTGCTGCTGGCGGCCCTTTTCTGTGTAGGTGATTTCCTCACTTAAAGCATAGCCGATGCCCTGGACCGTGCCGCCTTCAATCTGGCCTTCAACAATCATGGGATTGATGGCCTGGCCCACATCGTGCGCCCCAACCATCTGAATGACCCGGACCTGGCCTGTGCGCGTATCAACCTCAACCTCGGCAAAACTGGCATGCCAGGGCGGAGCATTTTCAGGCACAATGCGCCCAACACCAATGAACTGTTTGTTGCGCACATGGGCGTGATAGGCCAGCTCTTCCATGGTCACGGAATTGCCCTTGCCATCTTTTATTTCCTCCAGCTGACACAGGCCAGAGCCTGAGCAGGTGCCAAGGTGCGCAGTCTTGGGAACAATAACGCCATTTTTAATTTCCAGATGTTCAGGCGCGACATTAAAAAACCCGGCAGCATATTCCAGAATCTGCTTGCGAGCGTCATCCGCAGCAGCCTTGACCGCTGTTCCGGCAGCATAACAGGTGCGACTGGCATGACCACCAATGTCAAAAGGCGTACTTAATGTGTCCCCATAAGTCAGGCCCACCTGGTCCATGTTCATGCCCAGAGCTTCCGCAGCTATCTGCACCAGGCTCGTGCTGGTGCCTGTGCCCATGTCAGGCACCCCGGACGCAACCTGGGCTGAACCATCAGGCTCAATGGTCACATAGGCATTGTCGTAATCCACACAAAATGGCCAGGCATTGCTTACATGCGTGCCCACAGCCATGCCCAGGCCACGGAGTTTGGTTGCTCCTGGCTCATTCAGGGTGCCCAGACGATCCCAGCCAATGCGCTCAGCGCCCTGACGAATGCACTCGGCAAGCTCTGTTGTGCCGCACGGATAAGGCAGGCACCACGGATCACCAACCTGCATGATGTTTTTCAGACGCAGTTCCAGGGGATTGATGCCCAATTTTTCAGCCATCATATCCACCACCTGTTCCATGGCCAGATTGCCCTGGGGATTGCCAAACCCGCGCATGGCTCCGGCGCTGGTGCGGTTGGTGTACACACTGTGCCCATAATAATGCTGGTGCGGAATGCGATAAATAGCCAGGGTCATGGCCCCGCACACGCCCGGACATTCAGCGCCGAACGTGCAGTACGCGCCTGTGTTAAATACGCTCTTCATGTCCAGAGCCTGAAATGTTCCATCCTTTTTGGCCCCAAGTTTGATCGTCACATAGGCTGCGTGGCGTGTGTCTGAGGCAATAAAATCTTCCTCACGAGTATAAACCAGCTTCACGGGCCGCCTGGCCTGCAATGCCAGGGCCATGGCAATGGGTTCTGCCTTGCCGCTTAAGCCAATGCGCACGCCAAATCCGCCGCCCACATACGGAGGCGCCAGCACACGGATTTTACCGGCAGGAATATCAAAAATCTTGGCAAGAATGGCTCGTGAGGGGTGCGGGGTCTGCGTGGTGGACCACACAGTCACATTGCCATTGCCTTCCACCTGCACCACCGCAGCCTGGGTTTCCATCTGCACCTGCTTGACCACAGGCAGGTCAAAGGTTTCTTCAATAATAACATCAGACTCGGCAAAGCCTTTTTCCACATCATTAAAGGGAATACGCACAATTTCACCGGGAATGTTTCTGCCTTCAGGCGTACAGCCCTTGCCAGGATGCAGTTCCGGGGCCTCAGGTTTCAAGGCGTCCAAGGCATCAAAAACAGCAGGCAGAATTTCGTATTCCACCTTGATGAGTTTAAGCGCCTGCGCGGCAATGGCCTCGCTGGTTGC
>JAAYGZ010000239.1 GCA_012727515.1 Desulfovibrionales bacterium | reverse complement strand
CGCGGCCAATTTCTTTGAGAATAAGGGGGATAGACGCCCCAGCCATAGCGCCGATAACCATATCTATGCCCAGGGCCAAAGCCATGACCGAAGCCAGGGGCAGATTATGCGTCCAGATCAAAAGCCCTGCAAAGACCAACAGCCCGATAATTGAGCCATTTACTGCGCCAAGTTTGGCTTCACGCGCCACAGCAATCCAGCTTTTTTTGCGGTCAAAGCGTTCCATGGCCAACTGGCGGATCATAACGGCCAGGGATTGCTGGCCTGTGTTTCCGGCCTGGTTGGCCACAATGGGCATCAGCGCGGCCAGCAGGGCCATCTGCGCAATGGTGCCTTCAAACAAATGGACCACAAAGGCGGACAGGGCAGAGTTAAACACATTGATGATAAGCCACGGCAAGCGCATACGCAGCGAATAGGTCCAGGGCGAATCCACTGTTTCATCTCCACCAGCACCCACCATGGACTGCATGTCTTCACTGGCTCTTTCCTGAATGATGTCAATGACATCATCAACAGTAACAATACCAAGCAAGCGCTGTTCATGGTCCACCACAGGCAAGGCCAGAAAATTATAGCGGCTGATCAGGCGGGCAGCTTCTTCCTTGTCCACGTTAAAAGGCACATAGATCAGGTTCTGTTCACTGAGCATGTCCTTGAGGATGGTTCGGCTTGGGCTGAGTAACAGATCGCGCAAGGACAAAACGCCTTTAAGATGGCGGTATTCATCAATAATATACGCATAATATGGAATTTCGCTTTCTTCGACCCGGTCCCGGACCAGATTGATGGCCTGCTGGGCATTCATGTTTTGATCCAGGGCCAGGATTTCGGTGTTCATAACACCACCGGCACTGTCCGGATCAAACTGGAGCAGGTCTGAAATTTCTTCAGCGTCTTCCTGTTCTAACTTGGCAAAAATGCGCTGGCGAACAGATTCGTCAAGATCTTTTAAAATATCTGTCGCATCATCAGGAGACATCTGCTCCACGATATTGGCGGCAAAGGCGGCAGGCATCCGGCTGACCAGGGCGTTACGCTCGTGGCGTTCCATTTCAGCAATGGACTCAGAAGCATCCTCGACTTCCATCTCCAGAATATATTCCAGCTGATCTTCCAGACTGAGCTTTTCCAGCTCATCTGCGGTATCTGCAGGATGCTGAGTATCAAGGGCAGCAGCAACCCATTGTACGGATGAATATTTTGGGGGTGAATCAGGGGGGGAAGTACGTGTCTCATTCATAACGAAGAGCATCATTACACTAATGTCGATCTGAGGTCAAAGGAATGAGCCTGCTTTCATCAGGAAATCACATACCTGGATTTGACAGGAGACAATGGCCGTGCGTATGCCCAGGCCCACAGTGCATATGAAAAACCATCTTCTTTCTACCCTGACCCAGGCTGTACTGGACGGAGCATGTCTGTCCCAGGACCAGGGCGAGGCCCTGGCAGCTCTGGATAGTTCCCACACCATGGACCTGTTGTGGGGCGCTCATGCCATTACCAGGACCATGGGGCATACTTCGTTTACCTGCTCCATTATCAACGCCAAGTCTGGCCAATGCTCCCAGGACTGTGCCTTTTGCGCTCAAAGCAGCCATCACCGCACCCAGGTATCCTGCCATCCTCTTTTGCCGGTAGATGAGCTGGTGGCCAAGGGCCTGGCCATGCACGCGGCAGGAGCTTCTTGTTTTTCCCTGGTGACCAGCGGTCTTGGCCCGTCAAACACTGATATAGAGAAAATCTGCGCAGTACTACGCAGATTACGAGCAGAAACAGATCTGACCTTAAGCGCCTCTCTGGGCCTGCTTACACCAGCCCAGGCCGTGCAGCTTACAGCAGCCGGGCTTGATCGCTATCATCATAATCTGGAAACAGCGCGCTCCTTTTTTCCGCGCATCTGTTCTACCCATGCTTATGACCAGGATGTGAGCACAGTGCGCGTGGCCCGCCAGGCAGGGCTTTTGGTCTGCTGTGGGGGGATTTTGGGCCTGGGCGAGACATTTGCCCAGCGCGTGGAACTGGCCCTGACCCTGCGTGAACTTGCTGTTGATACGGTGCCCCTTAATTTTTTGCGGCCCATTGCTGGCACGCCTCTGGCTGACGCGCCACCACTTTCCGTGCATGACGCCCTTAAATCCGTTGCCCTGTTTCGTTTTATGCTTCCCCAAGCGCAGATTACCATTGCCGGGGGCCGGGAATTCGTGCTGGGTGACTATCAATCCTGGCTGCCCCTGGCCGGAGCCAATGGGCTGATGATTGGCAATTATCTGACAACCCAGGGCCGCAACCTGAAGCAGGACGCCTGGATGCGTGAGCAGGGACAATGGATCTGACTCCAACTCTGGTGCAGGATAATGAGCGTGCATTCAGCTGTATCTTTACCCCGGATGATCTGTGTGTTCATGCGCATTTTCCCGGCCAGCCGGTTTTGCCGGGCTCGTTTATCATTGGCTTGTGTGTCCAGATTATTCAGACAGATTTTGCGTGTAGCGCGGCCCTGCACATTACCGGCTTTTCTTTTCGTCAGTTTGCATCTCCTGGCTGCTATGATCTGCGTGTGCGCAAAGAAGACAATACATTTGTATGCACCTTTGCCCAGGCATCTGCTGTGTTTGCCAGAGGACGGATAACGCTATGCAGCTGAGTTTTCAGGGAACCACGCTGCTTATTCTGGGTGGCAGCAGCGAAATTGGCCTGGCAGTGCATGATCTGGCCTGTTCTGCGGGGCTGACTGTGTATGGCACGTCCGGTTCCAGGCAGGGGCTGGCAGTGCTGCAGGACCATGCTGCGGGCCAGGCCAGGCATCATCTGCATCTGGATCTGTATCAGCCTGGCAGCCACATAGCTGACGCGCTGGCAGCATTGCCCCAAGTGGACTATGTGCTTGATCTGGCTCACGGACATCTTGAAGACTTTATGGCCTCCACCACAGATGCGGAACACTATTTTACCGCCCATATCACCCGCCGCCAGCAGCTTGTGCGGCTCGTGGCCCGTGATATGCTCAAACGTCGCTTTGGACGCCTGGTTTTTGCTTCATCCACCGCAGCAGCCCTGCCTGCCCCTGGCCAGGGCTTTTACAGTGCGGCCAAGGGCGCGGCTGAAGCTATCTATACCAGTCTGGGCATTGAGCTGATGAGCAGAGGCATAAGCACGGCCTGCCTGCGTCTGGGTCTGGTTGATGCTGGCCGGGGCAAGGCATTTGTCAGGACAAAAAGCACGCGGGAGCAGCTGGAATCTCGACTGATCACTGTGGAGCAAGCCAGCAGCACGCTTTTTTTCCTGCTTTCTGATCAGGGCCGCGCCTTTTCATCCACTACCTTGACCATGGACGCCGGGCTCACGGCGCACAAATACCAATGAGAGAACAGCACATATATACGTTGGTTGCGGAGATTCTTGATATTGATTCCGCAATGTTATCTGCGTCCACCTATCTGATCCGCGAACTGGAGGCTGAGTCTATTGATCTTTTGGAAATAGGCGTTGCGATCCAGCACCAGTTGGGCAT
>JAAYGZ010000238.1 GCA_012727515.1 Desulfovibrionales bacterium | reverse complement strand
TGGGGTGAGTGACGCGGATTGAACGCGCGACAACCTGGGCCACAACCAGGTGCTCTGCCAACTGAGCTACACCCACCACAACAGGGAGCAGCTTCTACGTGAGCCAGGGGTGCTGGTCAAGTAAAAATATCCTGGCATTCAGGTTTGCCTGTCTTGACAAGCGTCACAGGCCATTTATCTGGGATACATTAAAATTTGCAAGGAGCATGATATGAGTACCGCACAACAGTATGAATTCAAGACAGAGATCAGACAACTTCTGGATATTATTACCCATTCATTGTACACAAGCCGGGAGATCTTTCTGCGTGAACTTGTGTCCAATGCTTCGGACGCCCTGGACAAGCTGCGTTTTGAGCAAAGTCGTTCCACTGCAATCAAAGATCCGGATCAGGATTTGCGCATCAGCATTCACTGCGACGAGGAGAAAAAGCAGCTTGTCATTACTGATACAGGCATTGGCATGACCGAAGACGAGCTGGTAACCAATATCGGCACTATTGCTCATTCCGGGTCAGCAGAGTTTATCCGCCAGGCCATGGCTGATCAGGCTAATTCATCAAATATCATTGGGCGTTTTGGCGTGGGGTTTTATTCTGTGTTCATGGTTGCGGAAAAAGTGACCATCCGCACGCGCTCATTTCGTCCAGAGGCCACGGCAGTGGAATGGGAATCTGATGACTTGGGCAGCTATACTATTACCCACCTTGATGAAGATTTGCCGCGTGGCACAACACTTATTGTGCAGCTTAAAGAAGAAGGTAAAGAGTTTGCTGAACAGCACCGGGTTGCTGCGGTTATTAAAAAGCATTCCAATTTTATCTCTTTTCCCATTTTTGTTCAGGATGAAAAGGTCAATACCGTGTCTGCCCTGTGGCGGGAAAACAAGTTTTCCATCACTTCTGAGCAGTACAAAGAATTTTATACATTTCTCACCTATGATCAGGATGCGCCGCTGGAAACTCTGCACATGAGCGTGGATGCGCCAGTACAATTTTCAGCCCTGGCTTTTGTGCCCTCGCACAGCCAGGATACCTTTGGCTTTGACCGCGATAATTACGGCCTTGACCTTTATGTGCGCCGGGTGCTCATTCAGAGTAAATGCAAGGATCTTATCCCGGAATACCTCGGATTTATGCGTGGTGTGGTGGATACGGAAGACCTGCCCCTTAATATCTCCCGCGAAACATTACAGGAAAACCGTCTGATACGAAAAATTGCCTCAACCTTAACCAAGCAGGCCTTGAGCCACTTGAAAAAACTTGGTGCAGACAAGGAGCGCTATGCAACATTCTGGAAGGAACATGCCAAGCGTTTTAAGCTGGGCTATACAGATTTTGCCAACTAGGAAGCGTTTGCAGAGCTGCTGCGCTTTAATTCTTCCCGCCATGAAGACAAGCAGGAGCTGATTTCCCTGGATGACTATATTGCCCTGGCCAAGGAAGGGCAGAAGGAAATTTATTATATTTCCGGGCCAAGCCGTGAAGCCATTGAGCAGAATCCGCATTTGGAGATTTTTCGCTCCAAGGGCCTGGAGGTCTTGTATCTGTATGAGCCGGTTGATGAATTTGTCATGGAGAGCCTGCGGACATTTAAGGAATTTGATCTCAAAGCCACGGAAAACGCCGACATCAGCACTGTGGAGCAATTTGCCGATGCTGCTGACACCAAAAAGCAGGATGATTTAAGCTCAGAAGAGGCCAGAGATATGGACCGCTTTGTTCAGCGGATCAAAGATATTCTTGGAGAGCGTATCACAGAGGCACGAATCTCCAAGCGTCTTAATCAGAGTCCGTCCTGTCTGGTCAGCCCTGATGGCTCTACCTCACAGATGCATAAGATCATGCAGCTGGTGACTAAAGACGCATCCATTCCCAAGAAAATCTTTGAAATAAACCAGAACCATCCACTGGTGCGCAATCTGCTTGCCGTGTTTGTTACAAATGATGCAGATGAATTTGTGACCAATGCAGTGGAGCAGCTCTATGAGTCAGCCCTGCTCATGGATGGCTATCTGGCTGATCCACATAAAATGGTACATCGCCTGCACCGATTGCTGGAAGACTCCAGCTCCTGGTACAAAGAGCGTCAGCAGGTTTAAGCCTAAAAAGCAGAGGCAGAGAAAAAGGGGCAGAATATGCCCCTTTTTTCATGTGGTTAAGCGTCTTTACGCAGACAGGCATATATTATAGCAGGCACACAATGGGATAAAATATAACACATCAGTATGTGCCTGGCACACGGGCCGCGCAGCTTTGTGCCAGGAGATATGAAAGGGGGAGGGTATGCACTTTGCCGTTGCGGGCATTGATGTGGCTCCGTGGATTCCGCCTGTGGCAGCCTTTGTGATTTCTTTTTTCACGTCCATGGGCGGTGTGTCCGGGGCTTTTTTGCTCATGCCCTTTCAGATGTCTGTGCTGGGCTATACCAGCCCTTCGGTGAGTGCGACCAACCAGCTTTTTAATATCGTGGCCATTCCAAGTGGCGTGTATCGCTATTACAAAGAAGGCCGGATGGTCTGGCCCCTGACCTGGGCCGTGATTTTAGGAACATTGCCCGGAGTGCTGCTGGGGGCTGTCATTCGGATACACTATTTGCCCGATGCAAAAAATTTCAAAATTTTTGCGGGCATGGTGCTGGGATACATCGGGCTGCGCATGGTTATGAACATGCGCACACAAAAAGCGACCCCTGCCCCTCAGACACTGCGCACTGAAACGCCTCTGCCTGACAGTACAGTCAGGATTCAGGAATGCTCCATTCGCTGTATCAGTTTTGATTTTTCCGGCCAAACCTATTCCACCTCAACCTTGCGTATCATGGTCATGAGCCTGGTTGTTGGTGCTGTGGGCGGGATCTATGGCATTGGAGGCGGGTCTATTGTGGCCCCATTTTTTGTATCTGTTTGCGGCCTGCCTGTGTACACTGTGGCCGGGGCATCTTTAATGGGCACGCTGGTGACCTCGGTGGTGGGCGTTGGTGTGTACGAAGTGTTAGCCGTACTTAGTCCAGACCAATCCATTGCGCCTGACTATGGTTTGGGCATGCTGCTTGGGGCAGGCGGCATGGCTGGCATGTACTGTGGAGCACGGTTACAGAAATTTATCCCGGCATCATATATCAAGGCTATGCTGTGTCTGATTATTCTGGGCACAGCCCTGTCCTATATTGCTCCTGTTTTTTACTGATCCGTACAGGTTGTGAGCGAGACACAACTTTGTGCAGGGCAGGCTTTTTTTCCTGGCAAAACCAGCGCTCCCTGGCGCAATGTGTCGTGTTCCGGGAAGAAAATTATTCTTGACTCCTCAGGTCATCTTCTCCACAAATCCGTGGCCTGCTAGGAAGGGTGTGACAAGCCCTCTTGGCAGATTTTTTATGTCAGGAGGCGCCATGAACGATTCCCTGCCGGTGATTCAGTTACACACGGTATCGAAAGTCTATGATGGCCAGTGGGCTTTGCGTGATGTATCCCTCAACGTGCGGCGTGGCGAATTTCTGACCATTCTTGGCCCATCAGGCTGTGGCAAAACAACTATTCTGCGCCTTATTGCCGGGTTTGAAACTCCTTCTGCCGGCACGGTGTCCATTGACGGCCATGATGTGACAGCCCTTGCTCCTGAGCACCGCAATATCAATACTGTTTTTCAGAGCTATGCCCTGTTTCCACACATGAATGTGTTTGAAAACGTGGCTTTTGGGCTGCGCATGAAGCAGCGCCCCAAAGAAGAGATTCGCCGTGAAGTAAGCGAGGCCCTGCGCATGGTCCAGCTGGAAGGCTTTGAAAATCGTATGGTGACCAAGCTATCTGGAGGCCAGCAGCAGCGCGTAGCCATTGCCCGAGCGCTTATTAACCGCCCCCTGGTGCTTTTGCTTGACGAACCCCTGTCTGCTCTGGATTACCGTTTGCGCAAGCAGATGCAGCTTGATCTGAAGCACTTACAGCGCAAACTCGGCATTACCTTTATTTTGGTGACCCATGACCAGGAAGAGGCGTTTTCCATGTCTGACCGGGTTGTGGTGATGAATAATGGGCAGATTGAGCAAATGGGCACGCCTACAAGTATTTATGAAGAACCACAAAATCTGTATGTAGCCCGTTTTGTAGGCGAGATTAATATCCTGGAAGCCAAGGTCGTGGAGCAGAGCGAGGGCAGGGCCAGGGTGCAGGTTCAGGGGCTTGATGCGTTCATGCGCACCAAGCATGTTTTTGCCCCAGGGGACAAGGTGCATATTTTGCTTCGGCCTGAAGATTTGCGAGTGGAAACCTTAAAAGACCTGGCCGAAGATCCTGATCTGGAAGATACATTTTCCCGCGAGCGTTCCTTAACCGGCACTGTGGAAGAAACCATTTACAAGGGCGCAACCTATGATGTGGCAGTGCGTCTGGACCAGGGAACTCTGGTCATGGCCACAGAGTTTTTTAACGAAGATGATGAAACCGTGTATTTCCGGGCCGGGGACAGGGTGGCAGTAAGCTGGGTAGAAGGCTGGGAAGTGGTGCTGCCCTATGAAAACTAATGGATTTTTCAAGCAGGCAGTTATTATCGGCTCCATTGCCTGGATGGCCCTGTTTGCTTTTATTCCCAATATCTTAGTTGGTCTGGCCAGCTTTTGCTCCACTTCGGCACAGAATTTTATTGAACCTGTCTGGGGATTTCACAATTATGGTCAACTCATGGACCAGGCACATCTGGATATTCTGCTGTCATCCCTGCGCCTTTCCGGGCTGGTCACCTTAATTTGCCTGGTTGTGGCCTATCCGTTTGCGGCAATTCTGGCCCGCACGCGAAAAGACAAACGCAATACTTTGCTTTTACTTGTTATTATTCCATTCTGGACCAATTCGTTAGTGCGCACCTATGCCATGACAGCTATGCTCAATTCCAGTGGTATAGTAAATAATCTCCTCATATTTCTGGGAATTATCTCGGAACCACTGGCCATGATGTACACACCAGGCGCTGTTGTACTTGGCCTGGTCTATACCTTGCTTCCTTTTATGATTTTACCACTGTACGCAGCCCTGGAGCGTCTGGATCGCCGCTATCTTGAGGCGGCGCGAGATCTGGGAGCTTCTCCCTGGAAAGCCTTTTGGCGGGTGGTTGTACCCCTGACCATGCCAGGCATTGTTTCAGGCTGCATGCTGGTTTTTCTGCCTGGCATTGGCATGTTTTACGTTTCTGATGTGTTGGGCGGAGCACGGGCCATGCTCCTGGGCAATTTTATCCGCGACCAGTTTCTTTCCACCCGCAACTGGCCCTTGGGCGCTGCTGCCAGCGTGACCCTGACTGCGCTCATGGGCATCATGCTGCTTTTGTACTGGCACAGTACGCGCCGCCTGGGGCAGGACAGCGCCTTATGATACGCACAGTGCGCCGTATTTACGCCTTCCTCATCTATGTGTTTTTGTACCTGCCGTTAGTGGTCATGATCGTGTATTCCTTTAATGCGTCTAAGTTTTCCATGGCCTGGAAAGGGGCAACCCTGGACTGGTATGTAAAACTCCTGGGCAATACCGGCCTCATGCAGGCTGCGTGGCATTCGCTGCTTATTGCTGCGCTGGCCGCGACCTGTTCCAGTCTGCTGGGCGCGCTTATTGCCATGGCCCTGCATCGTTGGCGCTTTCCTTCGCGCAAAGTCATTCATTCCTCACTTTTTGTGATGATGATGTCGCCGGATATTGTCATTGGTATTTCCCTGCTGGTGCTGTTCATGGCCTTGTCCCTGCCCCTGGGCTTCTGGACGCTGCTCATGGCCCATGTGACCTTGTGCGTGCCTTTTGTGGTTATCACGGTGCATGCCCGGATGCTTGGTTTTGATCCGCATGTGGTGGAAGCAGCCCGTGATCTGGGGGCCGGCGACTATGAGGTATTTCGGTATATTGTGCTGCCCATGACCTTTCCTGCTGTTCTGGCAGGCTGGTTTATGAGTTTTACGCTGTCCATTGATGATGTGATCATCAGTTTTTTTACCACTGGACCGACTTTTGAAGTCCTGCCCCTGCGCATTTATTCCATGGTCCGCCTGGGGCTTAAGCCAGAAGTCAATGCCTTGTGCGCACTGATGATCGGAATTACGGCAGTGGCGGTCTTTTTTTCTCAACGCTTACTCAAGGAGAAACCATGATGCATCGTTTTGTGCTGGCCGTGCTGGTCGTTGGGCTTTCCATACTGCCATGTGTTCAGGCTCATGCTGCAGACAAAGAGCTTTTTGTCTATAATTGGTCCGAGTACATGCCTGATTCTGTGCTTGAGGATTTTGAGGCAGAAACAGGCATCAAGGTCATTATGTCCACCTATGACAGTAATGAAGCCCTGTATGCAAAAATCAAGATGGTGGATGGCGCTGGCTATGATCTGATTGTTCCATCCACGGATTTTGTATCCAAAATGAGCAAAGACGGCCTGCTGCAACCCCTGGACAAGTCAAAGCTCAGTAATTTCTCACAGCTGGACCCGCATATACTGAATCAGGCCTTTGATCCTGACAACACCTACAGTGTCCCCTATATGTGGGGTTCCACAGGTATTGCTGTTAATACAGCCAATCCTGCTGCGGCAACTGTGACGTCATTTGAGGATTTATGGAAACCGGAATTTAAGGGAAAACTCCTTTTGCCCAATGATATGCGCGGAGTTCTGGCTATTGGCCTGAAACGCCTGGGCTATTCCTTAAATGAAACAGATCCGGCCAAGGTCCGGGAAGCCTGTGCACTGCTGCAGGAACTGGTACCCAGTGTGCGGGTTTTTGATTCTGATTCACCTAAACAGGCATTGCTCAATAACGAGGTTGTTGCGGCTGTGTTGTGGAATGGAGAAGCCTATATTGCTTCCACAGAAAATGAAGCTATTCGCTATATTTACCCTCGTGAAGGCTTTAGTTTATGGGTGGATAACCTGTGCATTCCCAAAAATGCGCTCAATGTGGATAATGCCCATCAATTCATCAATTATCTGTTACGCCCGGACGTGGCTGCTTTTATCTGTCAGGGCATGGGCTATTCTTCTCCTAATGATGGAGCACAGGCCGTGCTTCCGGAAGAAGTGCGCAGTAACCCCATTGTGTACCCTACAGATGCAGATATTGAACGGGGAGAGTTTGAAACAGATCTTGGCCCGGCCATAAAAACATACGAAGAATGCTGGATGCGTCTTAAAACAGGGCAGTAATTCCTGTAGCACACGTTGTTTTTCAGGCGTTTCACAGGCAACTGCGTGTGAAACGCCTTTTTTCATGCACAGGCCAGAGCAAAACACCCGGAAAAAGAGATGTCTTCAGGGTGGACCCGATTCATGTTTTGCGGCAAAATCACCCACATGAACAACAAGAACACAAAATCCTTGATGCAACAGTGCTGCCTTGCGCTGGGGATGTTATTTTTTATATGCGCGATATGCGCCTCTGCCAGGGCAGCATCCTTTATCTATCAGGTAGAGATGCCTGAACTTGATTCAAGCTTGCAGACAATTCTGCCTGGTTTGTCTGACTGCCTCAGTCTGCAAGCATCCCCACCACCCACTCAGGGCCTGCTGATAAAGCGTATGCAGAGCGATGAGCATACCTTTATGGAAGCCCTCAAATCCAAAGGTTATTTTCTGGCCGATGTACACGGCAGCATAGATATGCAGACCAGCCCGCCCACAGTACGCTTTGCCATTGATCCTGGCCCGCGTTTTGTCTTTGGTGCTGTGGATATTCAGGTAACCTCAGATGAGGCTGATGTGGAGGCGTTGTTGCGAAAGGTTTCAGGCCGGGTCTCACCAGGCAAGGCCTATGCCTCAAACTATGTCGTGGATGCTGAAGACTCCATGTTGCAGGAGTTGCGCAGAAATGGCTACCCGTGGCCAAGCCTGGGCACGCGCAAGGTTGTGGCCGACCATGCCAAACAAGACGTTCAGGTGCGTTTTGTTGTGCACACAGGGCCACATGCGGTTTTTGGCCCTGCACGTCTGGAAGGCCTTGAAGATGTGCGTGACGAGACAGTGCGCTCTGTGCTGGCCTGGGAACAGGGGCAGAGTTTTGATGAGCGCAAGCTGGAACAAACCCAGGAAGAACTGATTCGCAGCGGGTTATTTCGCTCAGTGCGGGTGCGCGTGGAGCCTGACAGCCCTCCAGGTGCAACAGCGCCTGTTGTTGTTTCTGTTCTGGAAGCTGCGCCCCGAACCGTGCGGGCCGGGCTGTGGTATTATCTGGATCAGGGCGCTGGAGTGAGTTCTGGCTGGACGCACCGCAATGTCTGGGGCGGTGGAGAAGAATTTTCTGTGGACATGGAACTGGGGCAAAAACTGCAGAAGCTGGATTCTGCCCTGGTGCTGCCGCACATACTGCATCCTGATCAGGCCCTGCATATTGGCGCTGGATATGAGCACGAAGAAACAGATGTGTATGAATCCAGCAGTGTTAAAGCATCGGCAATTTTTCGCAGGGATTTTGATTTTATTCAGGCTGATTGTGGCCTGGCCTATCGCTTGTACGAGGTGGACAGCAAAAATCAGATCCGTAACTTTAACCTGCTTTCAGTGCCTCTGGGCCTGGCCTGGACCACGGTGACCAATCCTCTGGACCCTGTTTCCGGCTTTGCCCTGTCTGCCCAGGCCGAACCCTTTACCCCGCTGAGCAGTGAAGGTGAGCCTTTTGTGCTCTGGAATCTGACTGGCCGCTCGTATCTTTCCCTGCATCCACAAGACACATTTGTGCTGGCCGCCAGGGGCAGATACAGTTTGCTGGCCGGAGCCGGGCACGGCAATATCCCGGAAGACCTTTTATTGTATGCGGGCGGTGGCGGCTCAATTCGGGGCTATGCCTATCAGTATGCCGGGCCGCTGAACAAGGATGATGAGCCGGAAGGCGGCATGAGCGCCATTGATTTTTCTGTGGAACTGCGCTGGCGCATTAACGAGGAATTTGGCGCGGTGCTTTTCAGTGATGGGGGCGGGGCATTTGCCAGGCAGAACCCGGAACCATCTGATACATATTTCTGGGGCGCTGGCACAGGGCTGCGCTATTACACACCCATTGGACCATTGCGTTTTGATGTGGCTGTGCCGCTTAACAGACGCTCTGGCGTGGATGATCCGTTTCAACTGTATTTAAGTCTTGGGCAGGCGTTCTGATGCGCAAAGAATGGCAGATTATCGTAATCGTCCTGACTGTTCTGGTCGGGCTGATCATAGCACTGGTGGCTGGTGGAATGGCTGTGCTGTCCTCTTCTTCCGGGCAGGACTGGGTGGCCCGAAAAATTGAGAGCATGAGTCAGGGGCCTGATTTTCATCTTGAGCTTGACGGCCTTAAACTTGGCTCAACCCTGGGTGTGCATGGGCTGCGTGTTTTTGATGGCCAGGGCATGTGGCTTGAGGCTGAAGATATTATGGTTCAGGTGGAACTGCGTGCGGCCCTGCGCGGGGCTGTTGTGCTGCGCAAGGTTTCTGCAGGGCGGATCAGTGTACTGCGCCTGCCTGGCACAGCGTCTCCTGCTGAAAATGCCGCTGACAGCAGCATGGATATTGAGGCCGCTCTGGCTTTACGCATTCTTGTTGAGCACCTTTCGTGCCCGCTCCTTGAGCTGGGTCCGGAGATTATGGGCCAGCCAGCCCAGCTTGGCATTACAGGTAGTGCCGGCCTTGCCTGGCCCACGGCCCAGGCAGAACTGGATATAGTGCGCCTGGACAGGCCCGCAGATCGTCTGGAACTGCGCGCCACCTACGCTCAGGACCAGGCTGAACTGGCCCTGCACCTGTCTGAAGATCCAGGTGGACTTGTGCACACTCTGCTTGCGGACAACAGCACCACGCCCATTACAGTGCACATAACTGGAGCTGGTCCGCTTACAAGCTGGCCCCTTACGCTTACCAGTCAGGTTGGTCAGTGGGGCAGGGCAGATGTCAATGCCACGCTGGATGCGCGGCCTATTGGCCAGGCCCGGTTTGCAGGACAGGCCCGGCTTGGAGAGGCTGTGCTGGAGCAGATGGGCCTGGACCTTGATCCGGTCATTGCCCTGGGTGGCGAGGTGAACTGGACCGAGAGCGCAGTGACAATCCTTCAGGCAGAGCTGCGCCACAGCGCTGCGCACACGGTTCTTGCGGGTTCCTATGGCCTGAAAAACGGGGACGTGGATATCCAGGTCAATGGAACTCTTGGCGATGTGTCCTGGCTTGCCCTGCCTGACGTGCAGCCCGGAGCAGGGGAGTGGTCAGCCCATCTTGCAGGCCAGGCAGATGACCTGCGCGTTCAGAGCACTGTTTTTGCCCATGACTGGAAAATACAGTCTGTGTCTCTTCCTGCTGTGCGTCTGCGCTCTGATCTTACCCTGTCTGCGCAGCAAAACTGGCAGGTCACGGCAGAGCTGCATGTGGATTCAACTTCTACTCCCTGGAATTCAACCCTGTGTACAACAGCCCTGAGCGGAAACAGCACCGGGCTTTGTGTGGACAGCCTGCATGTGCGCACAGGGCCACTCACCCTGACTGGCGTGGCAGACATTATTCCACAGAACGCTTCAACCACCCTTAACTGCACTGTGGGGCTTGATGTGGAACCAACATCACTTCTGGCCCTGGGCCTGGGTGAAGAT
>JAAYGZ010000237.1 GCA_012727515.1 Desulfovibrionales bacterium | reverse complement strand
CGCAACAATTTTGGGACGAGAAATAACCTTTACCTGCACAGCCGGAGGTGCTGGCTTACTTTTTCTGGGCCTGCGCCGTCCTTGTTTTTTCTCTTCATCAGCCATCTCGTTGTCTGGTGCGTCTGAACCAACCTGGGCCTCGGTTCGAACCTCAGCTTCTTCCGGGCGTACAGCATCTGTGTCCACCACATCAACAGGAGCAGCACCCACAGGAGCAGCATCTGCTTCCGGTTCAGAAGCCTGCGGCGCACTGGCTGCTTCCTCAGACGGAACACTTGGAGTAGCCACTTCTGCGTCCACAGCAGACGGCTCAGTGTCCTGCACAGGCGCTGCGTCTTCAGCAGACGGCTCTTCCGGAGTTGAGGCCTGAGGCGGGGCAACAACCTTGGCAGGAGCAATAATCACTGCCTGTGGCACAGCGCGCTCACGCGGCTTACGGGTTCGCACAGGCTCTGCTGGCGGCGCCTCTTCTGGTGTCTGCTCCTGGGGCATATCTTCTCCTACGTCTTCGACGGGCACTGGCTCAGCCTCTTTACGTCGTTTGCGCACAATAACCCCAGAGGGGGCAAGAGTATCCACGGGCTGGGGACTCTCCACCAGAGCCTGATGACGATCCCTGGCTCGCTCAATATCTTCTTCAGTCAAACCGCTCATGGGACTGCGGACTGGTACGCCAATATCCCGCAGGATTCCCAATAAATCTTTGTTGGTAATGCTGAGTTCTGCGGCCAGATCTCGTACGCGCAACTTAGTGGTCATGCCCAACTCCCTTACATTTCTTCTGCCAGCCCTTGAATCGCTCGAATTTGTTCCGGCACGTCGTATTATGGCAAAGATAAAAACCCCGTCCCGGCCGTTTTCCGGTGCTGTCAGCGGTCAGTGTGAGCTCACCGTGAACAGGGCAGATAAATCTAGTCAGTTCATATTTTGAAAATCGTTGTCTGCACACGACACACATGCGCACAGGCCCAGGGCTGGCAAGCGTGTCCGGCAAAGGAGACATTTATGCCTGCTCCTCAGCATCAGTGGACTCTGGATGCTCTGGCTCCTCGCTTTCAGCCTTGGACTGATTCAGGAGAAGATTAAGCGCTCCTCGCAAGGCCCCGATATTTTCCTCACTCACACCCTGGATATCATAGAGTTGTTCGGGGCTGCAGGCAGCCAGAGCTTCCAGGGAATCAAAGCCCGCTTCTGCAAAATCAGACACAGCAATCTGGGCCGCACTTGCAAGCTGCTCCAGCAACTGTCTGTTTTTGTGCAGAGCATTAAATCTGCTGGCAGTAAAAATATCAATTTTCCAGCCCAGAAGTTTGGCAGCCAACTTAACGTTCTGCCCCTTTTTGCCAATGGCCGGAGTGAGCTGATCATCAGGCACCATGACTTCCAGTGATTTCTCATCATCATCAATGGCTATTTTGGAGACCCGCGCCGGAGACAGGGCATTGGCCGCATACGTAGCAATATCCGGGCTCCAGAGTACAATATCAATGCGTTCCCCACTGAGTTCCTGCACAATATTATGGATACGCGAACCACGAATACCCACGCAGGCCCCCACCGGATCAACATTGGAATCCTGTGACAGAACAGTGACCTTGGCCCGCAGCCCAGGGTCACGGGCCACGCCCATGATATTGACTGTTCCATCTGCCACTTCAGGCACTTCACGCCGAAAAAGGGCAATCATGTATTCTGGATCAGAACGCGTGATAATGATCTGCGGGCCGCGTCCTTCTTTGCGTACTTCAGTAATCAGCCCCTCAACCCGGTCGCCCTGGCGAAAACGCTCACGAGGAATCTGTTTATCCTTGGGCAAAAGAGCTTCTGTGCGGCCCAGGTTAATAATCCAGCCAGCACGGTCACGGCGTTGAATAATGCCGCTGACAATTTCCCCTTTGCGGTTTTTGTATTCCTCGTAAATAATCTCCTGTTCCGCATCACGCATACGCTGGATAATGACCTGCTTGGCGCTTTGGGCTGCAATGCGTCCCAAATCTTCAACGTGCAGACGGAAGCCGATTTCATCGTCCAGTTCAACATTGGGGTCATGCTTTAAGGCATTTTCTTTAAGAATTTCTGTGTCCGGGTCAAAAACCTCGTCCACAACTATCTTAAACTGATACACTTCAATATCACCAGTAGTTTCATTAAAGGTGACTTCCATATCCATTTTATCGCCATATTTTTTGGCCACCGAAGCCCGGATAGCTTCTTCCAGGGTATCAATCAGCATTTCTCGGTCAATACCTTTATCTTTGCTGATCTGGTCTATGGCTTTTTTAAGATCCAAATTCATGCAGGTTCTCCTAGGGAATTATCGCCGCTTTGCGCTGTCTAGCGTTTTCCTGGCTTACCCTGACCAGGGTGTTCGTACACCAGGTGAGCTTTTGCCACGTCCTGCCAGGCAAGAATGTACTCGGTACTCTCTATAACCAGGGTCAGTGTGGGAGGGGTAAGAGCCAGCAGGCGACCTTTGAAATTTTTTCTGCCCTCAAGTCCAGAGTGCAGGCGTATATGCACTGTCTGGCCAAGATAGCCCTGCATCTGCTCCAGTGAAAAAAAGGGACGTTCCAGACCAGGCGAAGACACTTCAAGGGTATATGCGCCAGGAATAATATCTTCCACATCCAGTACCAGGCCCAGATGCCTGCTTACTTCTGTGCACTCATCAATACTGATGCCTGTAGGGGAATCCAGATAAATACGAACGATTTTATACCTGCCCCCGGCTTCAAATAAAAGCTCCACGCCCCAGACATCAATGTCCCGAGCATGACAAAACGGGGTAATGATTTCAAGAAGACGTGCCTGTATTTCTGTTTTATCCATGCCACCTGCCAGAAAAAAAAAGGTGGACCACACAAAGGCCCACCCCCATCAGCTATAAATAACCAACAATCAGGAGTGGAGCGGGTGACGAGAATCGAACTCGCAACACCAAGCTTGGGAAGCTTGTACTCTGCCAATTGAGATACACCCGCTCTGCGACCGCTTTCATTGCCCCAGGACAGGGAAGATCGTCAAGTAGTTTTTTCCCTAAGTCGCGCCTACTCTTGTTTTCCAACCCGGTACAGAAAAAAACTGCGTTGTCCATAAAAAAACAAAGCGCACATTGGCCTGGTCTTTGCTTTGCTTCAGCTCAAGCAAGGAGGCT
>JAAYGZ010000236.1 GCA_012727515.1 Desulfovibrionales bacterium | reverse complement strand
TATGAATGGTATGGCCTTACTCAAGGCAGTGCGAGGGCACGATGCCTACCGTTATGTTCCTTTTATTTTGCTGACTTCAAAATCGGAAATGGACGACGTGGCCTTGGCGTCAGAAAAGGGAGTGTCTGGGTATTTGGTCAAGCCCGTGACAATCCGGTCTTTGGCGGAAACCTTGCACAAGGTTTTTGAGCAAAGCAAAGAAAAGGAATTTGATCTGCTTAAAGCCGATATCGCACGCCTGGTGGATGCCAAACAGTTTTCCAATGCTCTGGAAGCGCTGGCCATATTTGAGGGACAGTATCCATACTATGCTTTGCGTGTCCATTATGAGCGAGCCAAAGTGTTGCTTGCATCTGGCGAGCTTGAGCTGGCTGAAACACTGATCAATACAATTCTGTCAACTCAGCCTTTGTTTGCCAAGGGTTGGGTTGTAAAGGCCAAGATTTTTCTCGAACAAAAAAAATGGGATAGTGCGCTGAAAGCTGTTGAAAAAGCACTGACGATCAGCTGCCAAAATCAGGATTTTTATGTGCTTCAGGGCAAAACTCATCTGTTTCGCGGTGACCACCATGCTGCTCGCACAAGTTTTATGACCGCACTAAGCCTTGATGCCCAAAATGATCAGATTAAACAGGATATCTGGAATGCCTATGTTGATCTTGATCTGGTGGATGAAGTGCAAAAAGATTTTGGACCATATCTTTTTTCTGCACTTAATTGTGACACATTAAATAATATGGCTGTAGCATATCGGCGCAAGGGTGAGTTGGGGCTGGCATTAAAAATTTACAAAGAAGCCCTGAACAAAGAGCCTGATAATCCGAAAATTTTATTTAACATGGCTGTAGCGTACACAAATTGTCATGAATACATCAAGGCGCGTGATTTGTTATTGCATGCTGCGGAAAAGAATCCGGAGTTTACGAATGCCAAAGCATTGCTGGAAAAAATTACACATATCATTCGGCGTGCATCTGCAGCAGGCTAGATTTATTTGACATTGTTTCTTTTTCAGACCTGAACCGAGCACTGTGGAGGCTTGAGGTGATCAGCATTTCCCGCATGTCCTATTCTTTTAACAATCATCTTGCGTTAAAGGATATTTCATTTTCCATGCGCCAGGGAGAATTTGTTTTTTTGTGTGGACCATCTGGAGCGGGAAAAACAACATTCATGCGTATTTTACATGGAGCACTTCCTGTACAGCGCGGCAAGGTTGATGTGGCGGGTTATGATCTCAATACCTTGCCAGAGCGCAAAAAGCATTTATTGCGCCGGGATGTGAGCGTTGTTTTTCAGGATTTTAAAATTCTGCCCAGGCTCAGTGTTTTTGCCAATGTGGAATTACCTTTAAAGGTGCGTGGTGTACCCCGGCATATCATTACTAAACGAGTGCGGGCAGTGTTGCGCAGTCTGCATCTGGACAAAAAATCATTCACGTTATGCGAGGAATTATCTGGCGGAGAGCAGCAGCGCGTGGCAGTGGCCAGGGCTATTGTGGTCAAACCCAAGCTTCTTCTGGCTGATGAACCAACAGGCAATCTGGACCGGGATCTATCCTTGCGGATGATGGATATTTTTCAACAATTTCATAAATTTGGTACATCTATCATCATTGCCACCCATAATCAGGAAATTTTAGACCGCATGCCTGATGCACGCATTGTCTGCCTTGCAGAGGGCGTGATGCAGGATGTGCGGGGTACATGCCAGGGGCTTTGATATGGGCGTTTTTTTTCATCTTTTTTTTCAAGGAATACGCGATCTACTTCGAGCACCGTGGTCTTTATGTATGACTTTGGCAGCCATCACCCTGGTTTCTTTTTTAGGTGGGGCATTTATGCTGCTCATGCATAATATCACCCTGCAGGTTGAATCCAGGCAGGGAAATATAGAGTTTCAGGTATTCTGGTCGCATACCGCTAACCCTGAAGATGTTGCCAAAGACTGGACAGGCCTGGCTTCCTGGGAGCATGTGCGCAATGTACGCACGTTTACTGCTGATCAGGCCCTGCAGGTGCTGGGGGAGTCTTTTCAGTCAACCATGGATTTGGAGCACCTCAAAGGTCGCAGCCCGTTACCTCTGACAGCGTTACTTGAATGTCAGATGCCCAGGGAAGATCAGAAAAAATGGGCTTCCTCCATGGTAAAGCGCCTCAAGGCCCTGCCTCAGGTGGAGCGAGTTTCATTTAATCCCCTGCATATTGATCTGCTGTCTTCCTGGGTAGGCATGACCAGAATGCTCTTTTGGCCAGTTGTTGGATTTTTATTAACAGTTGTGGCCCTGGTTGTGGGCAATACCATTAAACAGGCCTTGCTGATGCGTCAGGACGAGTTGGAAATTTTACGTTTTGTGGGTGCAAGCCGGGCCTATATCCAGTTTCCCTTGTTTGTGGGTGGTGCTTTTCAGGGCTTGGTTGGTTCAGCCATAGCTTTACTGGCCTTAAAACTTGGACAGGATCATCTGGAGCACGTGTTCAACGTACCGCCTTTATGGATTACAATTTCTTTTTTCCCATCCAGCTATGCGCTGGCCATGCTCGGAGTGCTGACCCTGACCGGGGTACTGAGTTCCATGGTCGCGCTGCGTAACTAAATCACGAGGTACATATGTCCCGTAGTCATAAGATGCTCAAAGGCCTGGAAAAAGCACCACATCGTTCCTTACTTTTTGCCCTGGGCATGACCAGGGAAGAAATGCAGCGCCCGCTTATTGGCGTGGTTAATTCTGCCAATGAAATCATTCCCGGGCACATGCACCTGGATACCATTGCCCAGGCTGTCAAAGATGGCATTCGCATGGCAGGGGGCACGCCCATGGAGTTTCCGACCATTGGTGTGTGCGATGGTTTGGCCATGAATCATGAAGGCATGAAAATGAGCTTGCCAAGCCGTGAACTTATTGCCGATTCCATTGAAATTTCCGCAGTTGCCGTTCCTTTTGATGGCCTTGTCTTTATTCCTAATTGCGACAAAATTGTGCCTGGAATGCTCATGGCCATGCTTCGGCTCAATATTCCGTCCATTATCATCAGTGGCGGACCCATGCTGCCGGGAAAAATGCACGGCCAGCCAGTGGATTTAATTTCTGTTTTTGAGGGCGTGGGGGAGCTGAAACGGGGCACCATGACGGAAGCAGAACTTGAGCGCATGGAAGAATGCGCTTGTCCGGGCTGTGGGTCGTGCGCGGGCATGTTTACTGCCAATTCCATGAATTGCCTTTCTGAGGCTCTGGGCCTGGCTCTGCCCGGCAATGGCACTATCCCTGCCCCAACCAGTGCACGTATTCGTCTGGCCAAGCAGGCAGGCATGCAGGTGATGCGCCTGGTGGAAAAAAACATCTGCCCCCGCGACATTGTTACGTCAAAAAGCATTGCCAATGGGGTGACTGTGGATATGGCCCTGGGCTGCTCAACCAATACGGTTCTGCATTTGCCGGCTATTTTTCGAGAGGCTGAACTTGATCTGACTCTGGATATTTTTGATTCCATCAGCCGCAGCACGCCCAACCTGTGCCGACTTTCTCCTGCAGGGCCGCATCATATCGCAGACCTTGATGAAGCTGGTGGAATTCCGGCTGTTATGGCTGAACTTGCCGCTCATGGGCGGCTCAACACAGATGTTCTCACTGTAACAGGCAAAACCCTGGCCGAGAATCTGGCTGCCTTGCAGCCACGCATTACCCGGCCTAAGGTGATCCGCACCGTGGATGACCCATATTCCAGTGAAGGCGGTATTGCCATTTTAAAGGGCAATCTGGCTGAGCACGGGGCTGTGGTCAAACAATCGGCAGTGGCCCCGGAAATGATGCAGCGCACTGGAGTGGCCCGGGTTTTTGAAAGTGAAGAAGACGCAGTGGCAGCTATTTTAGGAGATCAGATCAAGGCTGGAGACATTGTCGTCATTCGCAATGAAGGACCGGTGGGCGGTCCTGGAATGCGTGAAATGCTCACGCCAACAGCGGCTATCTCTGGCCTGGGCCTGGGTGCTGATGTAGCCTTGCTTACAGATGGACGTTTTAGTGGCGGAACACGGGGCGCGGCTATTGGCCATATCAGTCCAGAAGCAGCTGAGGGCGGCATTATTGCTCTGGTTCAGGACAATGATCAGATAAAAATAGATATTCCGGCCCGGACCCTGGAATTGCTGGTGGAGAAACAGGAACTGGAGCGCAGACGCCAGGAGTGGAAACCATATCCCAAGGAAATCACATCATCTGTTTTACGTTGCTACAGTCGCATGGCATCTTCAGCAGCGCATGGGGCTGTGACAAAAATCTGATGTTCTGGAAAACAGCAGAGCAGGCCAGGGCCTATGATCAATGGGCCGCACAGCCCCAGGGCATGTTTGCCTTGCAGCAGGAGCGCAGATTACTGCAAAATATGCTTGCACCGTGGCCACGGCGTAAACAAAAATTGCTGGATATTGGCTGTGGAACAGGATTTTTTCTGGATTTTTTCTGGGAAGGCGGATTTGATGTCACGGGCATTGATATAAG
>JAAYGZ010000235.1 GCA_012727515.1 Desulfovibrionales bacterium | reverse complement strand
ATTGAAGACACGCCGGCAGATAAGGCTGGCCTGCTGGCCGGAGATACCATCCTGGAAATCAATGGCGAATCAGCCCTGGATATTTCATTGGAAGACGCTGTTGGTAAAATTCGCGGCCCAAAAGGCGAGCCAGTGGAATTGACAATTCTGCATAAAGACGCGCAGGCCCCTGAAAAAGTGACCATTGTGCGTGGCATTATCCCGCTTATCAGCGTTAAGACCAAAGAACTTGAGCCTGGATTTCTGCATGTGCGGCTGACAGACTTCAAAGCTAATACCACAGAGGACCTGCATCGCAAACTGGCTGAATACACGGCCACCCAGGAACTCAAAGGGGTAGTATTGGATCTGCGTAACAACCCCGGTGGCCTGCTGAATCAGGCTATTTCCGTGGCAGATACGTTTTTGCGCGATGGACTTATTGTTTATACTCAGGGCAGAGATCCGAAGACGCGCAGGGATGAACTGGCCTTGCGTCAATCTTCTGACGTGTCTTGCCCGGTGGTGGTTCTGATCAATGCTGGATCAGCCTCTGCTTCAGAAATTGTTGCCGGTGCCTTGCAAGACCGCAAGCGGGCTATGCTGGTGGGTGAGCGGACTTTTGGCAAAGGCTCGGTTCAGACCATTATGCCTCTTTCTGATGGCTCGGCAGTTAAGCTGACCATTGCCCTGTATTATACCCCGGAAGGCCGTTCCATCCAGGCCGAGGGCATTGCTCCGGATATTGAACTGCCTTTTGTTGCCCCAACCAAAAATACAACAGATGAAGACTTTCGCGAGGCTGATTTAAGCAAGCATATTGATAATCCCAATGCGCCGGGTGGACGGGGTGCTACTGCTGTCAGTGCCAAGGAAATCCTGGAAAAGGACAATCAACTGCGTTTAGGCCTGAGCTTGGTCAAATCCCTGCCCCATATCACGCAATTATCTGTAAACTAAAGAAAGGGGCGACAAAGTCGCCCCTTTCTCTTTGTGGCTCTTGCTATGGCTGTTAAAAAAAATCGGAAAAAAAAGACCTCTG
Source organism: Desulfovibrionales bacterium (assembly GCA_012727515.1). GTDB lineage: Bacteria > Desulfobacterota > Desulfovibrionia > Desulfovibrionales > Desulfomicrobiaceae > Desulfomicrobium. Next base: position 2,524 of record JAAYGZ010000235.1, on the reverse strand, counting down.
CAAAGTCATCCTGGTCACGACCGTTGCGCATTGCTGGCTGGACCATTGCAGTTTGTATCACAGCCAGCGCCATAATGCTGGCCTGGCGACTCCCTGCTTTATTGCCGCCAGATCCGGCCCAGGTAGCCGTTCCTGCACAACCAGAGCGCAGCAGCTCGCAGAGCACGGCTCCTACTGCGCCACACACTGCTGTGCCTGCTGCTGTACCGAGCCGTGCGCCTGGTAATGCTTCAGAACAGCTGGAGACTGAGCCTTCTGTTGTCTATGAGGAGCGCCTTGAGGATTTTGAATCCAAAATTCGGGCTGTTGATGGGGCTATTCTCCAGGCGGTAACCGCCCAGGGTGGGTCAGCGCAGACCCTGCGTCACAGGGCGATTGAAGAGCGTCACTTCAAGGGACAGGAGTTTTATTATCAGAACCTGACCATTGCCCTGCCAGGAGAGGCCTTTTCTTTTTTGGCCGAGTTGCAGGAAAATCTTCGCTCCTTGCCCAATACAGCCTTGCAGGTGCTCAATGCAAATCCACGCGACGTGGAAATTTCTATTCAGGGCCAGCCCACGCACCATCTTTTTTTGCCTTTGCCCCATGAACCAGCTCCTGTGCCAAAGGCGGTGGCCAAACCAAAACTGGTTATTATCATTGATGATCTGGGCGAGAATGTGGCTGTGGCCAGGCGCCTGGCTGCCTTGCCGTTTCCTGTCTCGTTTTCTGTGCTTCCTTATACAACCAAAGCACGGGATGTGGCCCGCATTGCCCGCCAGCATACGCGCGAGCTGCTCCTGCACCTGCCGTGCGAGCCAGAGGGCTATCCGAAAAGAGCCAATTCAGGGCCTGGCACGTTGCGCACGAGTATGAGTCCTGCGGTTTTGGAGCAAACGCTGGTTGATAACCTGGCCCGTTTGCCTGACGTGGATGGGGTTAACAACCACATGGGCTCCAGGCTCACAGCCAACCCGCAGGCCATGCGCATTGTGTTGGCACATTTACACGGACGGGGTAAATTTTTTGTGGACAGCATGACCACGCCCAAAAGCTGTGTGCAAAGCGTGAGCACTGCCCTTGGAATGCCGTATATACGCAGACATATTTTTCTGGATAATACGCCCAAGGAAGCTGATATCCTGCTTCAGCTTAAAAAAGCACAGACATTGGCCCTGAAAAATGGACTGGCCATTGCCATTGGCCATCCCTACCCGGCAACGCTGGCTGCTTTGGAAACCTGGGCCAAACAGCGCCATGCGGACCTGACTGTGTGCCGCATACAGGATATACGCTGACAGATCGTATGATCTTGGGAAATGCTGATTAAACAGAAACAAGTCATTGCGAACGAAGTGAAGCAATCCAGAATCATTGACTTCTCAGCAAGTTATAGATTGCCACGTCACTACGCTCCTCGCAATGACAGAATTAATCAGCGCTTCCCTTGGTCTGACAAGGGGGATCGTATGGCCAATTGGATTTTTTATCCGCCCCTGAAACATATGTCTGGCGGGTGCATGGTACTTGTGCAGCTTGCCCGGCACATGCACCAGATGGGATGTTTGCAGGGCCTGCTCTATTGGGACACTCTTCCGTCAGAATATGACCAGACTCTGCCCTGGGTGCGAGCTACTGACGCGTCCCTGTGCTCTGAGGACAGGCTGATTGTACCAGAAGGCTGGCCCAATGCCCTTGCTCTTGGTCTGCGAGCAGGATGCCAGTGCACGATATATTGTCAGAACTGGTCCTACTTGTTTCACGGTCTGGATCAGGAAGTGCGCTGGAATGCATTGCCGGTAGATTTCTGGGCTGTATCCCATCCTGTGGCCTGGTATCTTGCTCAGGTTTTGGGCCAGCACCCGCCCATTATTCGTCCAGCCATTGATGACCGCCTCTTTTTTCCCCCAACACGTAAACCTGATGGACCAGCGCGTATTGGGTTTATGCCCCGCAAAAACAAAGCGCTGGCCGAGCAAATCCAGCGGATTTTCACAGAGCGTAATCCTGCGCTCCCGGTTCAGTGGTTGCCTGTTCACGGGCTGAGCCAGGCTGGGGTGGCGGAGGTATTGCGCTCCTGCCATATTTTTCTCTCCACAGGATTTCCAGAAGGTTGTCCCCTGCCTCCCCTGGAGGCCATGGCCTGTGGCTGCCTGTGCGTTGGTTTTACAGGATTTGGCGGCTGGGACTATATGCGCCAAGGTAGTGACAATGGATACGCGCCGCAGGGCTATGTGTTGCGTGATACACCCTGGAGCGGCAATGGCTGGTGGTGCGCGGATGGAGATGTGCTTGGCGCTGCCCTGGGCCTGGAATGGGCGCTGGGCAACCTGAAAAACGATCTCCTCCATACACAGGCCGCACATACGGCCACCAGTTATACTTTTGCAGCCCAAGGTCATGAGCTTGCTGCTGCGCTGAGCATTGTGCGTCGCGCTCCATAATTTTTTAAGCCAGGAGTATCATGAATATTTTTGTGGTTATTCTGCATTATGGTCCTGTAGAACAGACCCGGCGCCTGCATGAACAACTCCTGACCAGCGAT
>JAAYGZ010000234.1 GCA_012727515.1 Desulfovibrionales bacterium | reverse complement strand
TGTTTTCGCGCATTGAGCAGAAGACCGGAACAACTATTTCCAATGGCCGCATGGACCAGTATTTTTATCCATATTATATCAAAGATGTGGAGGCTGGCATCCTGACAGAAGAACAGGCCATGGAGCTTTTGGAGTGCATGTGGGTTGGCATGGCCGAGTTCATTGATATGTATATTTCTCCAACAGGCGGCGCATTTAACGAAGGCTATGCACATTGGGAAGCAGTGACTGTTGGTGGTCAGACTCCGGAAGGACGCGATGCTACCAATGATCTGACCCATCTTATCCTCAAATCCAAGCGTGAATTTCCGCTGCACTATCCCGACCTTGCAGCACGCATTCACAGCCGTTCTCCTGAAAGCTATCTCTGGGATGTGGCTGAGACCATTAAAGATGGTTCTGGCTTTCCCAAGGTCATCAATGATGAAGAAGTGGTGCCATTGTATGTTTCCAAAGGTGCAACCTTTGCTGAAGCCTATGATTATGCCGTGTCCGGCTGCACTGAGGCCAGAATGCCCAACCGCGATACCTACACCTCTGGTGGCGCGTACATCAATTTTGCAGCAGCCGTGGAAATGGTTCTGCGCAATGGGCGCATGAAAAAGTACGGTGATCAGGTTCTGGGCGTGGAAACAGGCGACCCAACAACATTTACAACCTGGGATGAGTTCTGGAACGCCTATGTGCAGCAGCATCTGCTGTTCCTGAAAACAGCGTTTCATCAGCAGTACCTGATCAACAAGATCAGAGCCACGACTTTTGCCCAGCCCATGGGCTCGGCCATGCATGACCTGTGCATGAAACACTGCATTGATCTGCACCAGGAGCAGATTCCTGAAGGCATTAACCTTGGTTATTTTGAATACATGGGCCTGGGCACTGTGGTGGACTCGCTGTCAGCGATTAAAAAGCTGGTTTTTGAAGATAAAAAGCTGACCATGCAGCAGGTTATTGATGCCATTGACGCCAATTTCGAAGGCCATGAGGACATAGCCGCCATGCTGCGCAGTGTTCCCTGCTATGGCAACAACGACCCTTATGCAGACGATATCGGACGCGCAATTGATAAGATCTCTGTTGAATTTGGCGGCAAGTACAGCAAGGAATTAGGAATGCACAATGACGTGCGCTACGTACCATTCACGTCGCACGTGCCTTTTGGTAAGGTTGTTTCTGCCACCCCTAATGGCCGCAAGCAGTTCACGCCATTGTCTGACGGTTCGTCTGCATCGCATGGTGCTGACGTCAATGGCCCCACAGCAGTTCTTTTGTCCAACTATAATACCAAAAACTATGGTATGCGCGATCGTGCGGCCCGTATGCTCAACATCAAGTTCACGCCTAAGTGCATTGAAGGTGAACAAGGAACTGAGAAGCTGGTCTCTTTTATCCGCACCATGTGTGACCTGAAAATCTGGCACGTCCAGTTTAACGTTATCAACCGTGAAACCCTTATTGCTGCCAAGAAAGATCCGGAAAAGTATCGCAACCTCATTGTGCGTATTGCTGGCTACAGCGCCTATTTTGTTGATCTGTCGCCTGATCTGCAGAACGATCTGATTGCCCGCACAGAACACGGCGCATTCTAAACCGGACGTTACCGTATAACATACAAGGGCAGGTTGCGGCCTGCCCTCAATTTTTCATGACAGCAGCGGGGGAGTCCCATGAGCGCTTTGGACGACAGAAAGAAAAAAGGTCTTGTGTTTAACATTCAAAAATATTCTGTGCACGATGGTCCGGGCATTCGTAGTATTGTGTTTCTCAAGGGCTGCCCATTGTCCTGCCGCTGGTGCAGCAATCCGGAATCTCAGCGCCTGGAACCTGAACTGGCTTTTAACCAGGGGCGTTGTCTGACCTTTTCCAAGTGTACGCGTTGTTTGCAGGCCTGTTTGCGAGGCGCTGTTATCCGTGAAGCAGATGATAGTCTGCGCATTGATCGTACGTTGTGCGCGGGCTGTCCCAGGCACTGTGCCGAGGCCTGTCCGTCCCAGGGGCTTATTGTGTATGGCGAAGAGCGTACTGTAGATGATGTTCTGCGTGTGGTTGAGCAGGACGCAGCGTTTTACACCCGCTCTGGCGGGGGCATGACTCTTTCTGGCGGGGAGCCACTTATGCAGTCTGAATTTGCCCTGGCTTTGCTTCGGGAAGCTCGTCGGCGCAGAATCAAAACAGCTGTGGAAACCTGTGGGCTGGTGCCTTGGAAAACCTTAGAAGCAGCAGCCCCGCATCTTAATTATATCCTGTATGACATCAAGCACATGGATAGTACAATCCATGAAGAGCAGACAGGAGCGCCCAATGGGGTTATTCTGGAGAATTTTCAACGACTGGTTGAGCAGTATCCCGACATGCCTGTTCTGGCTCGCACGCCTGTTATTCCTGGCTTTAATGACTCAGAGCAAGCCATTACCGCTATTGCAGAATTTCTCAGTCCTTATCCTAATGTGAAGTATGAGATGTTACCCTATCACAGGCTGGGAACACAGAAGTATCATTTTCTCGATCGGGTGCCGCCCATGGATGATGTCATCCTGGATAAATCCATCATGCCCCGGCTGATTGAAACTGCGGTGGATATTCTTGGAGAAAATCGGGTTGAGTATCCCAAATAGCAGACCCCTGGTCTGTGCGGACACGTAAGGCACAGGGTCAGACAACCCAGGCACGCTGGAGAAACCCTGCGTAAAATTACAAACCTCACCCAGTAAAAAGTCCAGTAAAAAGCGCTGCATGATTGTCATCATCCAGCGCTTTTTCAGGAGATACGGTTTTTGATTGGTGCTTACAG
>JAAYGZ010000233.1 GCA_012727515.1 Desulfovibrionales bacterium | reverse complement strand
TATCCCACTTCAGCCATTTTAGCCTTGTACCCGGCTCTGCAAAAGCGCCTTGTCAGCCCAGAAGATATTGTGCTGGATTCCAAATCCGGCACATCCGGAGCAGGGCGCAAGGCCAGTGTGGGCACCTTGTTTTGTGAAGTGTCAGACACATTTCGGGCCTACAACCTGACCAAGCATCGACACACCCCGGAAATTGAGCAGGAACTCAGTGTTCTGGCAGGCCAGGACATGTGCCTCTCCTTTAACACCCATTTGCTGCCCGTGAACCGAGGCATCTTAACCACTGCCTATACCAAATTAGCTCCTGGCATCACAGAAGCTCATGTTCGCAGTGCCTATGAATCTGCCTATGCTGACCAGCCCTGGGTGCGGGTTCTGCCTCAAGGCATTTTGCCGGAAACGCGCTGGGTACGCGGAACAAATTTTTGCGATCTGGGCCTGGTGGTCGATACCCGCACGCATCGCCTGATTGTGGTTTCGGTTATTGACAATCTGTGTCGGGGCGCATCTGGTCAGGCAGTGGCCAACGCCAATTTGATGCTTGGCTGTGCTCCCACTGCCGGTTTGTCAGTAGCCCCGATAATGCCTTAGTCTGACTAAGGGTATTGGGAGAAGGGATGTCAGATAGTCCTACGGAAAACGTGTACGAGAATATCTTTGTTGCCCGTCAGCCTATCTTTACCCGCGACATGCAGCTCTGGGGCCATGAACTTTTGTTTCGCCACGGAGAAAATGTTCAGGTTGCGGTTATCACAGACGGTGACATGGCAACCACTCAGGTCATTGCTGATGGCTATGCTTTAGCCAGTCAGGGTGTGCGTCCCACGACCAAGGCATTGATTAACTTCCCCCGCAATATGATTTTAAGTGGCGCTCCGTTTATCCTGCCCCCACAGCGCTGCGTGGTTGAAATTCTGGAAACCGTTGAACCAGAGCCAGAAGTGCTCAAAGCCTGCCATAAGCTTAAGGCTGGTGGATATATGCTGGCCCTGGATGATTTTGTTGGTCAGACAGGATATGAGCCATTGTGCGAGCTGGCAGACCTGATCAAAGTTGATATCTTACACAAGACTCCCGCTGATGTGCTTTCTATTGTTGAGGGATTGCGGCCCTACAACGCCATATTGCTGGCGGAAAAAGTTGAAAACCTGGAAATGTTTATGGCCTGTAAAAAAATGGGCTTTACCTATTTTCAAGGCTATTTTTTCAGCAAGCCAGAGGTCATTCCCGGACGCAAACTTTCCGCAAATCAGACCACAAAAATAAAAATTCTTAAAGAACTGAACGGGTCAGACACAGATATGCAGCGTTTGGTGGAAATTATCCAGGCAGATCTTTCTCTGTCCTATCGCCTGCTCCGCTATATCAATTCTGCTCGCTTTGGCCTGCAGGGAAAAATAGAATCCATCTCCCGCGCTGCCACTATGCTTGGCTATCAGAACTTAAAGCAATGGCTACGTATCATTGTTCTGTCCGATATAAATACCACCGACAAAGCCCAGGAACTGGTGCGTATTTCCATCCAGCGCGGACGCTTGTTACAACTTCTGGCACAGCAGCATGACACGCCTTTTGATCCGGACAGTATGTTTTTGCTTGGGCTTTTTTCCATGCTTGATGCTATTTTAGATCAATTCATGGAGCATGTTTTAGAAGATATTCCCTTGCAGGACGCACTTAAAGATGCGCTGGCCAACGCCCGCAACCCCAATACAGACTGGATAGCTCTGCTTGATGAAATGGACCGCTGTAATTGGGAACGTTCAGCACAACGCGCATCCAGGCTGGGAATTCCCATGCACAGTCTGAGCACGGCCTCCATTCAGGCCCAACACTGGACCGCAGAGGTTCTGGGCCATGCGGAATAGCCGATTCCGGTCTATCGCCAACCTGATGCATGCCTGATGGACATTCTTTATACTCCCCCTGTTTTTCTTTATGTGGCAACCCTTACAGGCCTATTACTGGGCAGCTTTTACACGGTCTGTGTTCATCGCTTCGTGACTGGAGAATCTATTGTTTTCCCTGGTTCCCACTGTCCCCATTGCGGACATTGGCTGGCCTGGTGGGAAAATATCC
>JAAYGZ010000232.1 GCA_012727515.1 Desulfovibrionales bacterium | reverse complement strand
CCGCCTCAAAAAATTATGTGCATCGCCCCAGACCCTGCTGTGTTGCTGGAGCAACTCAAAGCCCAGGCGCTGCATACATAAATAAACATACAATTTTCAACGTTCTGCGCTCTGCGCGATGAAATTTTTTCATACTGCAAACGCGCGGGAGAAAGCCCATCCCATGTGCCTCACCTGTTATCTACTCTAAAATGTACTTTTCTTTATATGTTTTTGTCAAAAAACTACTCGAAAATACTTTCTTTTTTTTATCTTGTCACAACACCTCGCCCCTGTTAGTGGCCGCACAAATGTGGCCGGGTATGTACCACGTTATTTTCAGCTTTGCCTCTGGTGCGGCAAAAACTCAGTATAGTATACCCGGTGAGTGATTTCTGGCCTTTTTCTAACTATAAACATGGAGCCTGGCCCATGGAATTTTCCTTTCTTCCCAAGAATATCAAATTTTTCGAACTCCTTACCCAACAAAATGACATCCTGCTTGAATCAGCCCGCCAACTTAACAATATCCTCAGCGACTTCAGTTGTGTAGAATCTGCCTGTAAAATCGTGACCCTGATCGAAGCTGATGCCGACACCTTGAGCCGAGAAATTTCCCACCTGCTTTTACAAACCTTTATCACCCCCATTGACCGGGAAGATATCTATCACATCAACCTGACCCAGGAAGACGCCATCAATCATATCAAGTCTATTGCCTCGCGTATGCGGCTCTACGGATTTGAATATATTCGCTTTCCAGCCTTAAAAATGGCGCAGAACATAGAACAGATGGTTAAATTGACTGGAGAGATGCTCGTTGGCCTGGATAAAAGGCGGGATGTTTCCAAAACAATCCATAAAATTAAAAATATCAAAACAGAATGCGAAATGCTGTTCTCTACTGGTTTAGCAGAACTACATGACATGGAATGCGTTGATACCAGAGATGTTATCCATATCATGCGCTGGACCCAGGTCTATGATCGGTTTGAAATAGCCATAGAACGCATTGATGATTTGGCTGACGCACTTGAAGAAGTGGTGCTGAAAAATGCTTGAAATCCCACTGCTCCTTGCTGTTATTGTTCTGGTTGCTCTGATTTTTGATTTTACCAATGGCGCTCACGATTGCGCCAATGCCATTGCCACAGTTGTTTCGACCAAGGTTTTGTCTCCACGCACAGCTGTGACCATGGCCGCAGTCCTTAATTTAGTTGGAGCCCTGCTTGGTGAAGAAGTGGCCCATACCCTGGGCGCTGGTATTGTAAACACAGAAATGGTCATGGGCTGCCAGACCCTGGTTCTGGCAGCTCTTATCGGCGCCATTGCCTGGAATCTCATCACCTGGCACTTTGGAATCCCTTCTTCATCCTCCCACGCCCTTATTGGCGGTCTGATTGGAGCTGCCGTAGCCCATGCAGGATTTTCCTCCCTGAACGGGCTTTCTATTGTCAAAAAAGTGCTCTTGCCCCTGGTGCTTTCACCACTGGCAGGTTTTGTGGTCAGCTATATTGTTATGACTATAACTATGCTTATTTTT
>JAAYGZ010000231.1 GCA_012727515.1 Desulfovibrionales bacterium | reverse complement strand
TGCTTGGAAGCATTGCCGGGGTTGGATTGTTTTGTCTCTTTCTGTCAGCTGTGATCACGAGAAAAATTCGAAAGCACATGGACAATGTGACGGAAATTGTGGGTGCTATTTCCCGTGAGACAGGCCTGAGCCAGCGCCGCCTGCGCACTGTACAGTGGAGTGAAATGCTGCCCCTGGCCTATGCGGTGAATCATATGGCAGACACTATTCAGACCTATGTGGTTGAAACCACCGATCAGCAGGGCCAGCTTGAAACAATTCTGGACAGTATGCACGAAGGAGTGCTGGTGCTTGGTCCCACTGGCGCGATCCGACGCTGGAACAGGGCCCTGGCCCGCCTTTTTCCGGACATAGCCCGGACCAAAGGCGCGTCTGTTATTGAAGCAATCCCTTTTCCTGCCCTGCAGGACCGGGTGGATGCAATTCTCAGCCGGGAGAGCAGTACAGCAACGCCTCTCCCTCTTCCGGAAGATCCCCTTCATTTTGAAATGCCTGCCGGGCGATTTCTCGTGGCCTATGTTACGCATCCAGCCAGGCGCAACGATTCGCTGGGGGCTGTAATCGTGGTGTATGACTCCACGGAAATCACACGCCTTGAACAGGTCCGCCGCGATTTTGTCTCCAACGTATCGCACGAGCTGCGCACGCCCCTGACAGCAATTGCCGGGTATTCGGAAACCCTGGCCAGCGCTGGAGATCTGAATGCGGACTACCAGAAATTTGCTGCGATTATTCATAAACATGCCGTGTCTCTGGCCGAAATTATCAGCGATCTTCTGGCCTTGGCGCGGATTGAAAATACACGGGAGCCTGTGGCCCTGGATGTTATGGACGCAAAAATAGCGGCCCTGGACGCCATCGGGGCTGTCCGGGCCCAGACCAAGGCAAAAGATATTCATGTTCACATGGACTTTACCCCTGATCTTGTGCGTGCCAACGCAAATCTGTTAACCCAGGTTTTTCGCAATCTTCTGGAAAATGCCTGCCGCTATTCTCCGCAAAGCGGAGAAATCCGGATGAGTTCCTGCCGAAAAGGCCGGGATATTGTGTTCTGTGTTTGTGATAACGGGCCAGGCATTCCCGCCACAGCGCTCCCCCGGATTTTTGAGCGCTTCTATCAGATGAAAAAGGAGCGCAACAGCGGAACAGCTGGAATCGGACTTGCCATTTGTAAACACATCATCGAGCGCCATGGCGGACGTATTTGGGCAGAAAGCCCATACAGGGACTCATCAACCGCCATGCTGTTCACTCTTCCCGCTGCACTGCCGGAAGAAGTAAGGACAATATGACGCATGACTGTAAACTTGTCGCAGACAATGTGAGTTTTTTTTATGGGCCGAGCCAGGCCTTGCACGCTATCAGCCTGCAGTTCAAAGAAAACCGGGTCACTTCGCTGATCGGCCCTTCCGGGTGCGGCAAAAGTACATTTCTGCGCTGCTGCAACAGAATGAACGATCTCATTACTGGTGCACGCGTAGAAGGCTCTATCCTGCTTGATGGAGAAGACATCAACAGTCCGGAGGCAGACGTGGTTGCCCTGCGTCGCCGGGTGGGGATGGTTTTTCAGAAGCCCAACCCATTTCCCAAAACCATTTTTGAGAATGTTGCGTATGGATTGCGCGTAAACGGCCAGCACAAGGTATCCGAACTCAGCGATAGAGTGGAGGAATCATTGCGCCGTGCAGCTATCTTTGACGAGGTCAAAGACCGGCTTCACACCTCAGCTCTTGGTCTTTCCGGGGGCCAGCAGCAGCGTCTGTGCATTGCGCGGGCCTTGGCTGTTGATCCTCATGTTCTGCTGATGGACGAGCCTGCCAGCGCTCTTGACCCCATTGCCACACAGAAAATTGAAGAGACGATCCATGAGCTTAAACACCGTCTGACCATTATTATTGTTACCCACAACATGCAGCAGGCAGCGCGCATTTCAGACAGAACCGCTTTTTTCTACATGGGCGAACTGATTGAAGAAGGCGAGACAGGTGCTATGTTTACACGGCCCAAGCTGAAACAGACCGAAGACTATATAACAGGCAGGTTTGGATGAACGCCAAAGAAACCCATCTGGAACAATGTATTTCTCAGCTCCGCACACGTTTTCTGGTCATGTGCGCGTCTGTAGGCATTGCAGTTGACGAGGCCTGCGAGGCAGTGCTCAGCGGTAACGTGGGCAAGGCCTGCGCAGTGGTTGACGGCGATGTGTCTGTTAACGCACTGGAAAATGAGATTGATGAAATGGCCCTGTCCATTCTGGTTCGTCACCAGCCAATGGCCCAGGATCTGCGTTTTGTTGTGGCTTCGCTGCGCATGGTCATTGATCTTGAACGCATCGGGGATGAAGCAGTAAACATTGCCGAGCGGGCCGTTGTTCTGCACGAAACCCTGCCTGTACCGGTCATGGACGCTGTTTTTGCACTGATGGAGATCGCGAAAAAATCGTACAAACGCGCAGTGGACTGCTTCCGCTCCCTGGATGCTTCTGCAGCAATCGCGCTCTG
>JAAYGZ010000230.1 GCA_012727515.1 Desulfovibrionales bacterium | reverse complement strand
TGCTCTGGCAGCTTCAATGGTGGCATTTAAGGCCAGCAGGTTTGTCTGGGAGGAAATAGCAGTGATCGTTTCTGTGACAGCGCTGATTTGCTGGGCAGCCTGACCAAGTTCTCCAACCCGGACCGAAGCAGCCTGCGCTTTGACCACTGCATTGGCTGTGGTGGTTTTGGCGCGTTCGGAATTCTGGGCAATTTCATGAACAGTGGCCGACATCTCTTCAGCCGCAGCAGCCACAGTATTTATATTGACCGAAGCCTGTTCCATGGCCGCTGATACTGAGTGCATATTGGCGGTCATTTCTTCACTTGCAGTGCTCACAGTATTGGCCATGCCAGAGGTCTGGGTTGCAGCGCCAGTCATTTGCGTGGAAATACTGGCCAGCTCTGTGGAGCCGGCAGCCACACTGTTGGATGACGCCTGCACATCAGTTACCACATGACGCAATTTTGCAACCATGTCGCGCAGGGCCTGGGCCAGAATGCCCAGCTCATCCTGTTGATAGACATCCACTTCAGCCGTAAGATCACCAGCCGCAATTTTTTGCGCAAAATCCACCCCTTTATACACCGGGACAGTAATGGCTCTGGTCAGAAAAACTGCGGTGCCAACGGCAATAATCACTCCAAGGCCCAAGCCAACAAGCATGGTCACAGATGCCCGGGACAGATTGTTCATGGCTGTATTTGCAATATGCTGGGTTTGTTCCAGCCCGGCATGAACAATGGTTTCTGCTGCGCTCATGGCTTCTGCTCCAGCAACAACGCGCTGACTATTGGCGTCCTGAATTGCCTGCCAATTGGTCGCACTTGCTTCAACGCAGGTCTGAAAGGTGAGGGCAGTCTGGCGAATGGCTTCAAGTTGTTTCTGATCTTTTTCTTCACGAGTTATTTTTTCCAGAGCGCCCACTCGTTCAATGATTTGCGGAATAATCTCTAAAGCCTGGTCCAGATACTCTGTGTTACGCTCACCAATGGCAGTCCAGAATTTAAGGCGGCTTTCCCTGTTCAGGTCTAAGACTTCATTAATCAGTAAAATTTTTTGCAAACGTTCGTGTAACTGCTCAACAGGAACATAACTTTGTATGTCCTGTTCCATTGCTGTGCGCTGTTCCTGTAAAAATGTATTGGCATGATCTACAAGTTCCAGAGCAGTGGTGCGTTGTTTGTTAATAAGCTCATCCTGTAGGTCAAGTTGCTTTATTGTTTCCAGAGAGAGTTCTTTGTAGTGGTCAATTTTTTCCTGAGCAATGGGCAGCGCTTCCCGTAATTTGACCAGCTGTGGATACGTGTCCGCGTGTACTTTGGCCTGATTCAGCGTTTCCTGAGTCAGGTCCAGAAATTTTTTTCCATCTTCAAGATACGATTCACCTTTGGTAAAGGTATAACCTCGCCAGGCATACATGGCCAAAAGTGCGTTGCGCTCAAAATCATTGGCAATATCAACCTCTGGCACATATTCTTGCGCCAGGCGGGTAGAGTCCTTGCCCACGGCGTTCATATTTACCACGGCCATACCGCCCAGAATACAGGCAATAAGGGTCAGAATAGCAAATCCAAGGCCAATCTTGATCACTAATCTCAAATTTTTCATTCCAGCCGCTCCTCTTCTGCATTAATAAAATTGCACCAGACTACTACGGATCAGGCTTCAGTTAGCTGTGGAAAATGCTGATTAATTCCGTCATCGCGAGTTTAAGCCCTATGGGTAGAGCGTAGCAACGCGGCAATCTCTACTACTTATACGCCAAAGATTCTGGATTAGCGCAGCGCTTTCCGCTTGGATTCCTCGCGGTCGCAATGACTTGTTTCGATTTAATCAGCGCTTTCTGAGCTTTCTGCAAGGCCTTAATTATGATAATTGATTACTCTTAAGCCCAAAAAAAAGCCAGAAAAATAAAGGCTCAGCAGGCATGGTTCATGGTATGCCTGTACTCAGCTGACACGGGCTGGCCCATGAAAATGAATGGATTTCCCCTTGTTTTTGTTTGCACAGGCAGGACTGGTACATTCATGAGGACAAATCTCTTTCTGCAGGACAAACAAAAAAAGTGCTGACTATCTGCCTAAAATAAAAATAATTCCATTATTCAAGAGCGTTGGCACGAATACAAAAGGTCGCCATGCCTCTTGACCAGACAGGCCTTGGTACGTAAGGCAGTGCCATGTTTCACTCACGAACAAGCAACACACTGATTTTACAATTGTTTATTATGTTTTTGCTGGGCAGTCTGGTATTTTCCTTTCCTGCCCCAGCAAGCACATACCGAGGCTCTGTGAGTCCCAGACCACAAAAAGAAACAACTCCTGTTGCTCCAGATCAGCAAAAAGCCACGCCTGCAGTCACTGCTCCGGCAAAAAAACAAGCAGCCCCAGCCACAAAGGCAACGCAAAAACAAAGCGCACCCAAAAAAACAACAGCCACCAAAAATAGCGCAAAAAAGAAAAGCGCAGAACAAAAAGCAGCGTCTGCACCAGCAGGTAAAAAATCAAGCGCATCAAAAAAGACCACCAAGGCAGCGCCCAAGGCGAGTGCTCAAAAACCTGCTTCTGCTCAAAAATCAGGCACAAAGAAAAATAGCGCTGCTTCAAAGCCCAAACAGGCTGTTCAGAACAAAAAACAAACTCCCTCCGCAAGCGTAAAAGCTGGTTCCCAAAAAACAAGCCCGCCAGCAAAAACTGGCAGCAATGCGGCCACAAAGAAAACTGCGTCCAAGGCAGACAAGCCCGCAGCCAGCAACAAGAATCTGCATCTTAATGTTAAGTCTGCCTTACTTGTTAACATGACCACCGGTAAAATTTATTATGAGCAAAACCCGGATAAACCCATTGCCCCGGCATCCATCACCAAAGTTTTGACCCTGTACGTGCTGCGGGAATCCCTGGCCCAAGGCAAAATATCATGGAAAACGCCCATTCCGGTTTCTTCACGCGCTGTGGCTACCGGAGGCTCCAGCATGCACTTGAACAAGGGTGAAAAAGTGCCTTTGTCCGAACTGGTCAAAGGCATCAGTGTGGTTTCCGCCAATAATGCGTGCGTGGCTCTGGCCGAATATCTGGGCAAAGGCGATCCTAAAGTTTTTGTAGGGCAGATGAATGCAAAAGCCAAAAAAATAGGCATGACCAAAAGTCAATTCAAAAATCCCAATGGTTTGCCTGCACAGGGCCAACTTTCCACTGCTCGCGATATAGCCAAGCTTTCCATGAGCTATTTGCGCGCCTTTCCAGATTCCCTGTCTATCCATTCCCTGACCACCCACTCCTATAACGGTGTTACCCACCGTAACGCCAATTCCTTGCTGCGCACCTATCCTGGCGTAGATGGCCTGAAAACCGGATTTGTCTGCTCCTCTGGCTATAATATCACTGCCACCGCCAAGCGAGGCAATACCCGTCTGGTGGCTGTTGTGTTAGGGGCGCAAACCGCCAAGATCCGACAATTGGAGACAGCTCGCTTACTTGATTACGGATTCAAACAGGCTGCCATGGAATCGGGCAAAAACACTGCCACAAAAAAGAGCACCAAGAAAACAAAATAAGGGCTGCTGAGTACCAGTGGCCTGACAGAACGTAGCAAGGTCATCTCTGTCCGGTGCAAGAAAACAGTTGAGCACAGCATTGACGATTGCAAGGAACTGTATGGGCATTGCTACGCCCGCATGCGCGGTTCATCGAAGATCTTGGAACAGTGCCTTCTGTGTGCGGCCACATTGCAATATGAAAAGATAGTCCAGTACATGTTCAGACTGGGCATAAGAAAACCTTCAGACCCAGCAGTCATCGTGATTCAGAACGTTCTGTCTTTTCCCGGCTTCCAGGCACAGTTGTGTCAATATGTCCCCAATCTGACCTCAACAGAGTGTGAATACTGATTGCATGCAGATATTTTTGAATGAAATATCCGACAGGTATCCTGATGATCGTATTGTTATGGTGTTTGATGGAGCGGGGTGGCATAAGAGTAACCAATTAAAATTACCACAAAATATGAAATTGTTGTTTTTGCCACCCTACTCGCCGGAGTTGAATCCAAATGGAATTAATTGCACTTGCATCTGCTTATATACAAAATCGCTGGGTTTTGCTTGATAGAGATGAGCCTGTTGTCGGTTTACAAGTCTGGTACGTTCACCAATTAAATCAGCCAGCCAACCATGTGCTTGCTGAAGTTTTTGAACTTCCTCGCTGGATGGTTCCCATAATTTGAGGTAGTCTTGAATGATACGTCCCTGTAGCTTCCATGACAAACACCGCTGTCTTAGATGTTTGTCTCAGCAATTCCTCAATTCCTTTATACCTTTGTCTGTATAGGGGAAACGTTGGGTGTAAGTCTTTTCAGAATCTTGCCAAGAAGCGTCAAAGCAATCTTTGCTGACATCAATTCCTACAATCATAAGTATACCTCGCCTGATAAAATACCGTGGCCTACAC
>JAAYGZ010000229.1 GCA_012727515.1 Desulfovibrionales bacterium | reverse complement strand
GATTTGAACGTGTACATGATATTTAAGGGAAAGCGCAGGCAATCTGCAATGGATGTCACAAAAATGCGCTCAACAGGAAGTTTTGCCCGCAGGCCCTGAATCCGTTTCCACAGCAGATTTAATGTAATCAGAATTGTAGCGCCTGAATCATTAAAATGATGGACCAGCTCCTTTTCCATATACAAAGGATTGGTCATGACCACCACTGCCCCCAGTTTCAGACAGGCCCAGTAACTGATCAGGGCTTGTGGACAATTGGGCAGCATAATGGCCACCCGGTCCCCGGCCTGCACCCCGCGACGTTTCAGATTGGCGCTGGCCACATCCACCAGGTATTTGAGCTTGGCATAACTGACCTTCCAGTTGTTGAACACAATGGCTGGCCGGTGAGGATGCCTGGCAGCAGCCCGCTCCAGCAGCTCATACATGGGCATGATTTCATAATCCAAATTGGGGCTGACTTCCTGGTCATAATACTTGAGCCATACTTTCTGGATACTTTCAGCGATCATAGAGTCCTCGTATCAGGATATTACAGACTGGGTCACATGGGGATATGTCCACGGAGTATGCTTCTGCGGTGACAGAAAAAACGCAGACCAGGTGGACGAACGTCATGCCTGCTGTACGGGTCGTTCCAGCACCATCAGCACTTCCATATGCCAGGTACCTGGAAACATATCAAAAAGCTGCATGGAGCTGATCTGCCACCCAGCATCAAGCACAGGCCGTGCATCGCGCAAGGTATTGACCACATCGCACGACACCCACACCAAACGCTGCACTCCGTCCAGGCTGGCCAGCATCTGGCCAATGCCCTTTGCTCCTGTGCGCGGCGGATCAATAAGAATCACCCTGGGCGCAGCGTCTCGTACCACAGACCAGGCTGCTGGTCTTGCCAGATCAGCGCAGACAAAACGCGCTGTGCCAAGCCCCAGGCGCTGGGCAGTGTGCTGGCCAGCCTGAGTGGCACGGCAAGAGCCTTCCACGGCCAGGACAGGAATGCCACGACACGCCAAGGGCAGAGAAAAATTACCAGCCCCGGAAAATAAATCCGCCACAGGTCCCAGACCCTGGGCCAGGCCCACCACCTCGCGCACCAGAACCTGATTTAAGCCCTGATTGGCCTGAAAAAACACCCCAGGGGGCAGGGTACAGCGCAAATCAAAGTCCGGATAATAAAATTCAAGCTCGGCCTGACTATGTTCATGCACTGCCTGGCCTGTCACAGGGCTGGCCGCAATGGTAAAGCGGCCATCTGGCAAGGACGCTGCCAGATCAGGCATGGCCTGGGCCAAGGGCGTGGCCAGCAAATGACAATCAGACAAGGCAACCAGATCATTGCTGGCTCCTTCCATGGCATGGGCCATGCCGTCTCGCACATGAATCTGGCCGCGCCACCGATAGCGCCAGCCCTGGGGGCTTGGCACCACCTTGAGACGAGAGAACACATCCTGGCCCACGTCGCGGGGCAAGGCTCTGGTCAGGGCGTCGCGCAGGATTTCTGTTTTCAGCTTCAGTCCATCAGCAGGGCTGACCATGCCAAAGCGTGATCCTCCGCACAGGTGCGCGTGCGCGCAGGGATGGGGTCTGCGCAACAAAGACGGGGTACTGATTTCTTCTGGCACGCCTACAAGATAATCTTTGGTGGCTTTAACAATGCGCACCAGCACGTCTTCACCAGGCAAGACCCCTGGCTCCACCATGACCACCTGGCCAGAATCAAGACGCGCCAAACCACGGCCACGCCACAGGAGCTTGGCAATACGCACCCTCAGGCGCGAGCCTGCTACTGGCCCAGCCATGCGAGAAAAATCCGTTGTAAAAGTTTAACCGCAGCTGTTTCTGAAACCTGTGATCCGGCAAAGGGAGCCAGCTCGCACATATCCATGCCCACCAGACGCGGGCCAGCACCACCTCGCCACAGGTGGACAAAAAAATCCATGATCCAGCCATATCCGATGCCCCCTGGCTCTGGCGTGCCTGTGCCGGGAATAACGCTTGGGTCCATGCCATCCACATCAAAAGAAATATACAGGGGTCGGTCAGCCACAAAAGAGAGCACACGGGTGGCTGCACTGTCTGGGCTGGCCAAATCCCAGACAAAAAGAGTAAGTAACTCAGCAGGGTCTTGTGCTCGCATACTAACCATCTGCTCACGGCACACAGAACGAATGCCCATCTGCACCACAGGAAGGCCCAGATCTCTGGCCCTGGCCATGATGCAGGCATGAGAATAGGGGCTGTCCTCATAGGAGGGGCGCAAGTCAGCATGGGCATCAATATGCAGAATAACCAGATCAGGATACGCGCGTTGATACAAGGCAAAGAGGGGCAGGGGCACAGAATGATCACCGCCCAAGGTTAATACAAAATCCCTGCTCAGGTCCAGATGGGCCACCGCAG
>JAAYGZ010000228.1 GCA_012727515.1 Desulfovibrionales bacterium | reverse complement strand
GCCTGTTGCTCCTGGAGTTGGGTGACGACATTGCCCAAATCCATGACGGCCATGAACTAAGTATTGATGTGGCTGCCGGCACAGTCACCAACCTGACCACTGACCAGCGCATTAGCTTTAACCCGGTGCCCCAGTTCATGATGGATATGCTGGCTGGCGGAGGCCTGGTGGAATACGTAAAACGAAAAATTGCGAGCTAAGGAAATGCTGATTAATTCAGTTCATTGCGAGGACTGCGAACGGAGTGCGGCAGGACGAAGCAATCTCTGCCACTGTGTACAAGATGTACCCTAACCGGGTACGGGTCCACGGCACTTCGTGCCTCGCCATGACGCGAGTGCGCGTATAAGATTCAATTCCTCGCGGTCGTAGTGAGATATTTCGGTTTAATCAGCTCATTTCTAAGGCTCGCTGCTGCCACGCATCAATACGCAAATACACATGGAGCATTCATGAACATAAAAATCTGCCTCTTGCCCGGAGACGGTATTGGCCCGGAGATTATCACTCAGGCAGTGCGCGTTCTGGAAAAAACCGCAACGCATTTTACGCATACCATAGAAACACAAACCGCCCTGATTGGCGGCGTTGCCATTGACGCCGTGGGCGAGCCCTTGCCTAAAGCCACCATTGCCGCGTGTCAGTCTTCTGATGCTGTGCTCCTGGGCGCTGTGGGCGGCCCCAAATGGGACAACATTGACCCGGCCATTCGCCCGGAAAAAGGCCTGCTTGGCATTCGCAAGGCCCTGGGACTGTTTGCCAATCTGCGCCCAGCCGTACTTTTCCCGGAACTGGTCAAGGCGTCCTATCTGCGGCCTGATATTGTACGGCAGGGCCTGGACATCATGGTCGTGCGGGAACTGACTGGCGGAGCATATTTTGGTGAGCCACGCGGGGAAACCATTATCAATGGTGAACGCGCGGCATTTAACACCATGATCTATGCGGAATCAGAGATTGAACGCATTGTGCGCATGGCCTGTGAAATAGCCATGAAACGAAGCAAACGCCTGTGCTCTGTGGACAAAGCCAATGTGCTGGATGTCTCCAGATTATGGCGGGAAGTAACAATCCGCACAGCAGCCGAGTATCCGGACGTGCAGCTCTCGCATATGTATGTGGATAATGCGGCCATGCAGCTCATCCGCGACCCATCCCAGTTTGATGTGCTGGTCACGGAAAATCTGTTTGGCGATATTCTTTCTGACGAAGCCTCCATGCTCACAGGCTCCATTGGCATGTTGCCCTCAGCCTCCATGGGCGCTGACGGCCCGGCCCTGTTTGAGCCTATCCACGGCTCTGCCCCAGACATTGCCGGACAGGACAAGGCCAACCCTCTGGCCACAATCTTGTCTGTGTCCATGCTGTTGCGCTATTCTTTTGGCCTGGAAGCAGAAGCCCTGGCCATAGAAAAAGCCGTGCAATCTGTGCTGGCCCAAGGATATCGGACCGGAGATATCTATGTTGGGGAAGGCACACAGGTTGGCTGCGCTGCAATGGGGTCTTTGGTGGTTGATGCCATTGGGTAGACAAAAGTAACGGCGTGGTCGGTGAATTTCTGCCGCGCCGTTACGCATTTATCCCAGCCTGATGAGACGCACACCGTGGGGATGATCTTCCAGCCCAAACCCCATCTCACTTATCTGAGCGCGAACAGCATCAGCCTCAGCAAAATTG
>JAAYGZ010000227.1 GCA_012727515.1 Desulfovibrionales bacterium | reverse complement strand
TGCTCTGGCCTTTGACCAGGGGCATCTGGTTCCAGAATCCAGGCTTTTGGACGTGCCCACGGATTTTGCAGGCTATGCGCCCCAGAATTATGGTCAGAATTTTCAGGGTCTGGTCAGCGCTCGCTATGCCCTGGCCCAGTCTCTGAACGTCCCGGCAGTCCGCTTGCTGGCCAGCTGCGGGGTGCCAGCTTTTCACAATTTGCTTGTATCTCTTGGACTGACAACCCTGGATCGCCCAAGCCAGCATTATGGGCTGGCCCTGGCCCTGGGCGGGTGCGATGTGCGCCTGCTTGATCTGGTCAATGCCTATGCCACTCTGGCCAGTGGGGGCCTGCACCGCGAGCCACGGCCTGTAGTAGCTGGCTCTTTTGCCGCGCCCAATGCTGGCAGTGAATCTATCCTGTCTGCTGGGGCCTGCGCCATGACGCTGGACATTCTGCACCAGGTTACTCGCCCCAACCTGCCTGATGCCTGGGACATAACCCGCCATGCCCAACACATTGCCTGGAAAACAGGCACATCTTTTGGACACCGCGATGCCTGGGCCATGGGCGTGGGGCATGGTCTGGCCATTGGGGTCTGGGCAGGAAATCCAGATGGTTCTGCCTGCGCGGATATTTCAGGCGCTCGCCATGCCGGGCCACTGCTTTTTGACCTGTTTCGCGCAGTGCGTTCTGGATCTGTCCCCACAGCCACGCCTGAGGCAGCAGACCTGATACACACCACGGTCTGCGCGGACAGTGGGTTGGCGCCGGGTGCACATTGCCCGGTCATACTCAGCCCGGCCATTGCCGGAGTCACCCGGCTTGCTCCATGCACCATGCATCAGCAGATTTTTGTTCATGCCCATACTGGCCTGCGCCTTCAGGGGGATTGTCTGACACACTCTCCGGTGCGCGAAATAACAGCCCTGTTCTGGCCAGCAGAACTTCTGGCCTGGAGCCATGCTCAGGGAAGCCCTGTACGCAAGCCGCCGTCCTTTGCTCCTGAATGCCTGGACATCAGCACAGAGATCACTCCGGTTATTTCTTCTCCTTCTAGCCAAACCCCTTATGTTCTGCGCCAGGATGCTCCGGCAGAATTCCAGCGCCTGGCCCTGTCTGCTGTGCCAGCTTCTGGCGCAACCCTGCACTACTGGTATGTGGATGGGCGCTTTGTGGGGCAGAGTTCGCCTGGTGCGCCCTGTTTTGTGCCTTTGGAACCAGGAAACCATGCGGTTCATGTTACAGACAATAACGGACGCAGCGCCAGCAGCACGTACATGGTCACTGCGCCGTGATAACAGGCACATAACAAAATATGCTGCAAGACAGAGTAACTATCGAACTGTCTTGTGGAAAATACGTCTCCACTGCCCAGCCAGCCACACCAGCATCTCTCTTCTGTGCCTTTGAAGCAAAAAGCATAGCGCCTTTGCATGAAGCACAGGCAAAACGCGCACGTATCAATAGTATCATACTGTAATCATTTGTATTTTTTTATTTTACTTGCTCCGGCCATTCAGGTAGGCACCTCCTGCTTCTGCCAGGCGCGTGTGCATAGAACTGACTGCAACCGCACTGTGTCAGGCAAAATTTTATACACACCACGGGAGCGCGAAGATGAGTGAAACATTGCAAAAGCGGTATGGATTGTTCACGGCCATTGCCATGGTCATTGGTATTGTTGTTGGCAGTGGGGTTTTTTTTAAGGCAGAAAAAATTCTGACCACCACAGGCGGTAACCTGCCTCTGGGCATTTTGTCGTGGATCATTGGCGGGCTGATCATGATTTCCTGTGCCTATGCCTTTTCTATCATGGCCACGCGCTATGAGCGGGTTAATGGCATTGTTGACTATGCAGAAGCAGCTCTTGGGCCGACCTATGCCTATTATGTGGGCTGGTTCATGGCCCTTATTTATTATCCGACCCTCACCTCTGTGCTGGCCTGGGTTTCTGCCCGCTACACAGCCGTGCTGTTTGGCTGGGGCATCACTGGTGGTGAATGTATGACCCTGGCTGGTTTTTTCCTGGTGGCCAGCTATGCCCTTAATGCTCTTTCACCTGTGCTGGCCGGAAAATTTCAGGTCACTACCACCATCATCAAGCTGGTGCCCCTGGCCCTTATGGCGGTTATTGGCACCTTTGCTGGCTTAAACAACGGGCTGATTGTCCAGAATTTTACCACCATTGTTTCAGAAGTGGATACCTGGAAAGCGCTTTTTACCGCTGTTGTGGCCACATCGTTTGCTTATGAAGGCTGGATTATTGCCACCAGCATCAATGCTGAACTCAAAGACGCCAAGCGCAACCTGCCCATTGCCCTGACTGCCGGAACATTTACAGTCATGCTCGTCTATATTTTTTATTATATTGGCCTGGCCGGGGCAGTAACCAATGAAACCCTGATGACCAGCGGGCAGGAAGGGGCCAGGCTGGCCTTTGCCGCAATTTTCTCCAACCTGGGCGGAACACTGCTTTTTGTCGTTGTTATTATTTCCTGCCTGGGTACGCTCAATGGATTGATGCTGGGGTGCACCAGGGGGCTGTATTCCATTGCTGCCAGAAACCAGGGCCCCAATGCCAAAATGTTCAGCCAGATTGACAAGACCACCAATATGCCAACAAATTCGGCAATTTTCGGCCTGTTGCTGTCAGCCTTCTGGTTGCTCTTTTTTTATGGAGCCAATCTGACTGAACCGTGGTTTGGCTTTTTCTGCTTTGACTCTTCAGAGCTGCCCATTGTCACACTCTACGCCATGTATCTGCCTATTTTTTTCAGAATGCGTAAAGAAGCAGGGCTTTCTGTGTTCAAACGAGTGGTCATGCCCATGCTGGCCAGTGCGGGCAGTTTGTTTATGATCTATGCGGCCTGTTTTGCGCATGGCATGGCCGTGGTAGCTTATCTGAGTATCTTTTTAGCCTTTATGATTCCCGGAGTGATGTTTTTTACAAAAAAAGCGTACACACCTGAACAGAGCTGATCAGCCCTGGCTCTCAAGCCAATGAGCTGCGCGGAGTAAAGCACCAGAGCGAAGTTCCTGCCCCAGACCTGCTATCTCGGCACGAACTTCGCTAAACTCTGGTAACGCTCCACTCCACAGGAGGAATATATGGAAGAAATTACCTACATTTCCACCCTCGCAGCTCCAACCCAGTCCAATACTGGCATCTCTGCTGACGCCACGGCAGAGGCAGAGGAAAAATTTTCCGCAGCACTGAGCAAGGTCATGCACAAAGAAGCCAAATTTGTGTCTGGTCGCATTGGCCTTAATCTCAGTGCAGACGGGATTCCTTCGCAGGTGGTTTATTTTTCCGAAACCGGTGAAAAGCTGACCACATCTACTTTTTCTGCGGAAAGCATTCTGCGCAAAACACAAAAATTCGGCATTTCACTTACAGATTTAGAAGGTCTGGGAGAACAACTGGACGCCGAGGGCATTGGATACAAGCCTTACCAGCTTTATGGTGGCACAGGCTCTGATCATGGCATTGATTTTGACGATCTGATCGCGGGCGGACTGGGCACGGCCTATGACTGGACCAAAGACGCCAATGTTGCCTCAAAAGGACCGTGGGCGCGGGAATATCTGGCTGCGGCCCAGGCCTTGGCCGAAGAGCTGGGCCTGCAGAAAAACAGCGATGTGACCACAGAAAAAGGCATTGACTCAAGCTACTTTACACCGCTTTCCACACGCAGTGGAGAAGTCTTGTCCTATGTCTCTTTTAATGGGGCAGTGGCATCCTGGCATCCAACCGCCACTGCAGCCGACAACACGGCGCGCATGTATGGCGGCACCAGCTATGCCTTACATGAATTGGCCACAGCAGCAGCAACCCTTGCTGATTCCACTGCAACCACAATCAGCTCTATGGCTGCGCAGATGCGTGACACAACAGCATCCTGGACACGCAACCAGGGTCTGCAAACAGGCGTGACGCAATCTCTTGAAGAGCATCTGCATTTTATGGATGAACTGCTTCCTCAGGCCGAGTCTGGCGCTGCAAAAGCAGATGAATAACTTCGCTGGCGATAAACAGGCCAAAAATGCCTGTTAAGTAGGAC
>JAAYGZ010000226.1 GCA_012727515.1 Desulfovibrionales bacterium | reverse complement strand
TCATCATGTCGTTCGCGCAGATCATCCGTGACATAGGAACCGTTTTGTTTTTCCAGGGTGGAGAAATCCACCTGATCAACCCAGTCTTCAGATACAAAGTCCCGAATAAGGGTTTCAACCATTTCCTTGTGGCTGAACAGATTTTTGTACGAGCCATCATGGGGTGAGGCGTCACGTTTTGTCGTCATGGGCGGTTTTTAGCCCGTGGATTTGATGGAAGCAAGACAGGATTTGGTTGATGATGAGGCCATGGTTGCGAGGAGTCTTCGACGAAGCAATCCCCTCCCTGCCTACAACCACGGCTTCATTGCACAGAACCAAAGCATCATGGCGAGGAGTCTTCATGGTCGTCATTGCGAGGAGGGCCTTAGCCCGACGCGGCAATCTTAGTGAACGTGCGCAGCCCATGCGGACAAGATTGCTTCGCCCTGCTTCGCAGGTCTCGCAATGACTGGCTTTTGTACGGGCCTCGCAATGGCTTATTTCGATGTACTCAGCGTTTCCTCAGGTCACATAACCTCACGGCCTAAATTAACTCCTATGGATTCTGCTGTGCGGATAAGCTGATGATCTATGGGCACAGTGCGGCAGATTCCAGCCAGTTCAGCCAGGGGCACCAGCACAATGTCAGGAGTTTTCAGGGCCACCATGGTTCCAAATTCCTTGCGTGCCGCTGCATCCACTGCCGCCACACCCAGACGAGTGCCCAGCACGCGGTCAAAGGCTGTTGGCGTGCCACCGCGCTGAATATGACCCAGCACTGTGGTGCGCACTTCCAAAGGAATTCTGGCCCTGATCTGATTGGCCAGATAAAAACCAACACCGCCCAGCTGCTCTACGCCCTGCAAACGTCCTTCTGCGCTGCCCTGGGTAATGCAGGCTCCCCCCTGCTCCCTGGCTCCTTCTGCAACCATAATAATGCTGTACGGGCTTCCCCCACGCAGGCGATGCTGGATTTTGGTCACAATATGGTCGAGATTATAGGAAATTTCAGGAATAAGAATAATGTGCGCTCCTCCGGCCAGGCCTGCTTCCAGGGCTATCCAGCCAGCATTACGCCCCATAACCTCTAAAATCATGACCCGGTCGTGACTGCGCCCGGTGGTGTGCAGGCGATCCAAAGCATCACAGGCCACCTGCACGGCTGTTTGATAGCCAAAAGTATAGTCCGTACCTTCCAGATCATTATCTATTGTTTTGGGAATACCCACCACAGGCATACCCATTTGCTGAAATGTATGCGCCAGTTCCAGAGTGCCTTCACCACCCACCACAAATAAACAGTCCAGCTCCAGACGCCTGAATGTATCCATGGCCTGGGATGACAAATCCCGGATAACAATTTCACCCTGATCGTTAAATTCGCGGTACGCAAAGGGATTGCCCTTATTGGTTGTGCCCAGAATTGTACCGCCCAGAGTTAAAATATCTTTGGTATTGGCCGTGGTCAGCGTTAAGGTACGACCAAAAATCAGGCCATCAAAACCATTTTCCAGGCCCACGACCTCGGCTTTGTATTGAATAATTGCTGTGCGGGTCACAGCACGAATTACTGCATTCAGGCCCGAACAATCTCCCCCGCCAGTTAAAATGCCCACACGTCGCAAACTCATAGCTTCCTCCATTATGATATGTATCCATCTTTCAGACATGCTTCCCAGCCATTTTCATGGTTCATGATAGGAAGGCAAAAAGGGACAGGTCAAGAAAATGCTTGCCCTGAGAGCAGGTAGTGTGATGACTTGCCCGGCTGTGCGCATGAGAAAAAGCGCAAAAACGCAGAGGAGTCATAATGGATGTGATTTTGCTTACCTTGACAGTCCTGGCTGGCTGTCTCATGCCTGTGCAGCCGGCTATCAATGCTCTGGTTGCCCAGGGAATAAACAGTGCCTATCTGGCCGCATTTTTTTCTTTTGTGGTCGGCACCCTGGCCCTGGGCCTTGTTTGCGTGACATTGCGCCAACCGTGGCCTGACACCAGAATATTAGCAGCACTGCCCTGGTGGTGCTGGACAGCCGGAACCATTGGTGCATTTTTTGTAACCATGACCATTGTATCTATTCCACGCCTGGGCGCCATGGCTGTCATGGCCCTGCTCATTGCCGGACAAATGATCATGTCTTTGGTTATGGACCATTATGGCTGGCTTGGCCTGCCCCAGCATTCTATCTCGCCCCTGCGTGTTTTAGGTGCGGTACTGCTGTTGCTTGGTGTTTTTTTAATCCGTAGATTTTAACCACATACATATTATGCATATTTATGTAGGCTCGGCAAACCCAGTCAAACTTCAGGCCATACATGAAGTGTTGATCCAGATTTTTCCTGATGCTGTTTTTAAACCAATGGCAGTGCACTCAGGGGTTGCTGACCAGCCCATTGGTCTGGCGGAAACACTGCGTGGCGCCAGAAATCGTACCCTGGCTGCCTGGAACGCTGGCACTGGCGACCATTGGGGTGTGGCTCTGGAATCAGGGCTGGTCCCGGTTCCGGAAACCAGAACAGGATATATGAATCTCACGGCATGTGCCATTTATACGGGCCAGGACATGGCTGTTGGCCTTGGCCCGGCCTTTGAGTT
>JAAYGZ010000225.1 GCA_012727515.1 Desulfovibrionales bacterium | reverse complement strand
GATTGGGTTCTGGATGTTTAAGACAAAGAAAATGTCCCTGGAGCGGAAAATCAAAAGCACATTTTTTGTTTTTCCGCTGTTATGATAAAAAATTCTCTGGAGAAAGTATGGCTATTCCGTATCAAGGGAAATTCATGGGAATTTTTTGAGCAGATGGTGGCCAGGCTTTTGGTGACTATGGGATACGGAGGCTCTGCCCAACTGGGGTATCTGCAAAAAAGCGGCAGGTACGAATGTGCTGAGGCTTTTGATAGAGATGGCTATCCCGCGCGTACATTATAAAATTGTCATCGTCTCGTATTTTAGCTATTAACTATAAAAAATAAATTAAGAGCCAATATGTTAGACGATATTCTCAAAACGCCACAAGAAGTTCGACGCGATATCGCCGCCAGGGCGCAGGCCCGGCGTCTCGCGCTCAATATGAGCCAGAAAGAGTTGGCAGCGCGTAGTGGCGTGTCGCTCGGTTCTGTAAAACGCTTTGAGACAACAGGGGAAATTTCACTGACCTCCCTTTTGTGCATAGCGTTGGTATTGGGTGATCTTGAGGCTTTTGTTAGCTTGTTCAGCCCGTTACGCCCGGAGAATCTGTTTACAATGGAAGAATCCGCACCGCGCAAAAGAGCCGGGAGAAAACGCCATGAATCTTGATGTTCATCTGCACGGCCATGGCGAGCGCCGTTATGTGGGCAAGCTTGTTGCCCAGACGGATCGGAGTGGCACTATACTCTTTCAGTACGCGCCGGAATTTCTTGATTCTGGCATTAGAGCAATTCACACTTGAAATAGTTTGTATCCACAATTTTTGAACCATCCCTGGGCATCGCTCGCGCAAACCGAATCAAGTGCGCTGGCGATGCCCTTCTCCAAAGCATCATATGCGCGGATTTCCATGCCGCGTAGGAGTTGTTTGACTTTGCTCCACATGTTTTCAATCGGGTTCAAATCAGGACTATATGGAGGTAAATACAAGAGTTCCGCGCCACATTTCTTAATATGTTCAGCAAGTTTTGGGTTTTTATGAGCAGACAAATTGTCCATCACCACAATATCGTTCGGGCGTAAGGTCGGACATAAGATCCGAACAATATACTCTTGAAACATAGCCTTATTCACTGCCCCATCAATCACTATACACTCTGTGCTTCCATCAAGTCGAATCGATGAAAGCATCGTCAAAGTCTTCCAATGTCCGCAAGGCGCACTTGCATGACAGCGAGAGCCACCGTGAGAGCGGCCTCGAAAGCGTGTCATGTTGGTCTTCGCGCTGGATTCATCAAGAAACACAAGTCGCTCTGCAGGGATAAATTTTTGGAATTCAATCCAGTTTTTCCTGCTTTCGGCTACGTCCTTTCGTTCTTGCTCTGATGCCTTCAGAGTTTTTTTTAAAGCGGAAATCAAGCCGTCTCAGCTCTCTATGCACTGCCATTAGGGAGCAATCCTTTGCAAGCAACTCTCTGATTTCCTCCAAAGTGAGGTCTGGTTTATTCTTGACCAGGGTGACAAGCCTTTCCCTTTCCTCAGGGGAAAACGCTCTGGGCATATGCCCTCGGGCTTGTGGTTCAAGCTTCCCGTCTTTTCTGTATTCGCGGACCCACCGGACAATAGCGGTCCGATGAAATCCTAGAATATCAGCAAGTTGCTGTTGGGTAGCTTTGCCGGACAAGTATGCCTCAACCGCTATTTTTCGAATTTCAGGACTTGCTATACTCATAGGCAAAGTATACAAAATTATTTAAACTATTTCAATAGTTAAATGCTCTAATATCTCGCCCTTCAAGCTCCCACTCGGCCCGGAGGTCAGAGAAGACCCCAAGCGTACCTTTAACGGCTTGTTCGGCGTTTTCAACGACAGTCTGCCAGATGGCTGGGGTTTGCTCTTGCTGGACAGGGCCTTGCGCAAGAGGGGCTCGTCTTTGCAGTCTTGCCGCCCTTTGCAACGTCTGGCCATGGTGGGCGTACACGGCATGGGAGCGCTGGAATATACTCCGGCAATTGATCAAGCCGATGAGGCTGTCTCTATAGCAGAATTGGATGTGTTGGCCGAAGAGTCACTCAAGGTATTGCGAGACGCCCCTGTGGATACAAATCAATTGGACAGGCTGATTCAGCTTAACGGTTCATCCGCTGGAGCCAGGCCCAAAATTTTGGTGAATGTTACTGATGAATATAGCATTGTGCCTCAGGGCACAGGGGAGCCTCAAGGCACTCCATGGATTATCAAGTTCCGCTCCGCGCATGAACCAGCGGATACAGGTCAGGTAGAATATGCCTATTCCATGGCAGCCAGAAAGGCCGGACTTGATATGCCCGAGACATATCTTTTCCCATCCCAGGCCTCGCCGGGCTATTTTGGCGTCAAACGTTTTGACAGAGTGCACGGCATGAAAGTGCATGTGCACACCGCCTGCGGCCTGCTGCATGCATCCCATCGCGAACCGTCCCTGACCTATGAAAGTTTGCTGCGCCTGACTCTGCTGCTGACCAGGGACAAGCGCGAAGTAGTGAAGATGGTGCGCCTTATGGTCTTTAACGTGCGTTCCGGCAACAAGGACGACCACTCCAAGAATTTTTCCTTTCTGCTGGACAGGAACAACCAGTGGCCATGGCCCCGGTTTACGACCTCACTCCATCTGAGGGCATCAATGGGGAACAGACCTGTATGGTCAACAACATTTGCTTAAGCGGCAAAGCTTTGCTTTGTCCGCTTGAAGCAGTTGTTAGGTTTATTGTTCCACCTTTCTCATAATGTAGAAGACATAGCTGTAATAGTTTTTAAATTTTCTATATAACTTCATTTCTTTCATTTCGTTTTTTATTAATCTTTTTGATTCATCACCTGGATAATTTGTAAGAAATTGTTTAAACCTTGCTTCCATTGGCATATAATACATTTCTTCCCATGTGTATTCTGGTAGGGTGATTGCTCCAACAAATTGAAATCCTAATTTTTCGATAATTGCAATTTTCTCTGATGCAGTTTTAATTTCAGGATATTCATTTACCCAATGAGACTGTATTTGCTCTGGTCTTTTATTGGTAATCCATGTTATTTCTGATACTGCGATATAACCACCAATTTTTAAAAATTCCCTCCATTGATTAAGTCCATTTTCAAATCCAATATTATAAATTGCTCCTTCAGACCAAATGATATTAAAAGAGTCTTTAGCAAATGACATTTCATCCATTGAACATGTAATGGTTTTTATTTTATCATCGACTTTTCTTTCCCTAGATCTGATTTTTAACGCTTTAAGAAATTCTTCAAAT
>JAAYGZ010000224.1 GCA_012727515.1 Desulfovibrionales bacterium | reverse complement strand
TCAGAAAACACCGGCAGAACAAGCCCGGCTGCTGATGGAAAAAGCAGAGCGTGCCCTGGATACAGCACGGCTTTACGGACCAGGCCAGGTCTATGCGTTTCAGCATATTGTGTCCCAGGGCGGGGTTGTGCTGGATGTGCTGCCCATGAATCGCCTGGTGATCAATCTGGGACGCTGTGTTGATGTGCGCGAAGGACAGCGCTTTTTGCTCTGGTCGCGTGCTGGTCGTGATCGTGCGTCAGAAGCAGAAAACCGCGAGCAGTACAGGCCTGTGTGCAAGGGCGAAATTTCAGTACTTGAAGTTCAGCATACGGAATCTGTTGCGGAGATTTTATTTCACGCTGATCCGAAATGGTCTGTGGAGCCAGGGGACAAACTGACTGTACTTGATGATTATGATGGCCTGCTGGAGCAATACGAAGCACTTCCTGCTGATCAGCCAGCCCAGAAAGACCCTTTGACCGGGCTGTACTCGTACCGGGATTTTTTATCCCAGTGGCGAGCTGTGCGCGGACAAAGCAAGACCAGCACCATGCTGCTGGTGCGCCTGGCCGCAGACCAGACCGAACGCACGCCCATGGCGCAGATGCGCGAAGAACAGATGGTTCATGCCCTGACCGAAGCTGTGTCTCTTGCTTTGGGAACAGATGTACTGGGAGGGCGCTACAGCATGAACTGCGTTGTGTATTTTGTGGCTGATGTGGATTGTACGCGCTGTGTGGAAGCCCTTGAAGAACTCCTGAGCCAGGAACGCTGGACACAGGCTGGTCTGCGCGTGGGCGCAGCAGGCTTTCCGTGCCTGGATTTTTCACGTTCTGATTTGCTGGATAATGCCCGCAAAGCCCTTGACCATGCAGCCCTGCTGCAGGATCGGCAGTTGGCCTGCTTTGACTCGGTTTCACTTAATATCAGCGCTGATCGTCTTTTTGCCCAGGGAGAGCTGTATGACGCCATTGCTGAATACAAGCGAGCCCTGACCATTGACGATGAAAATTTTCTGGCCCGCAATTCCCTGGGTATCTGCTATGCGTGGCTCAATAAATTTGCCACAGCGCGGACTATTTTCCAGGATCTTATGCAGCGTCATCCTGAACATATCATGCCCATGTATAATTATGCCTGCACCTGCCTCAAAGATGGCGATTCAGACGAGGCCCGCGCTGGTTTTGCTGCTGTATTGCAGATTGATCCGGATCATGTGTATTCCATGCTTCGTCTGGGCTTGCTGGCTGAAGATGCCGGAGAACTGGACCAGGCCTGGGAGCTGTATCAGCAGGTGCTGAACAAGCCAGACGGGGCGCGCCTGGCGTATCGTTATTTGGCGCGTCTGGCCTTTCGCCGCAGAGAACGCGATACTGCGCGAGAGTTTTTGCATCAGGCCATTACAGCCAACCCTCAGGATGCGTATTCGTTTCATCTGCTGGCCCAACTGTATCTGGAAGGCGGCGAAGACCCGGAAGTGGCAGAGTCCCTGGCGCGGCAGAGCGTACATCTGAAAGGAGATGCCAGGGCTTTTTGGGACGTTTTGATCAACGCCCTGGAGCAGCAAGGCAAGACAGATGAGGCCCAGCAGACCAGAACCAGGGCCAGCGCCCAGGTGTTGGGGTAAAATCTGAACGAACTTCTTGACACCATGCCGTAGTTTCCTTATTGAACTGCCTCGTTGCCAAATGTTCCCCGGTAGCTCAGTTGGCAGAGCAGGTGGCTGTTAACCACCCTGTCGGCAGTTCAAGTCTGTCCCGGGGAGCCAGAGAAACCAAAGCCCTTCGATGAACGTGTCGCAGGGCTTTTTTTCATGGCAGGGCGTGCACGGGAGTCTGCCCAGACGTGTAGGCTGCCCAGCCAAAGCATCAGCCCAAGTCCATGCGTGAGGAGAGAATACATGCCCAGGTTTCACATTCTGCCTTTTGGATGCCAGATGAATGTGGCTGATGCTGATTGGCTGGCCCAGGCACTGCTTGCCCAGGGGTGGAGCATGGGCACAGAGGATGACGCGGATCTGCTTGTGGTGATGACCTGCAGCGTGCGGGAAAAGCCTGAACAAAAAGTCTATTCTCTGCTTGGCCGCATCAAGGACGCTGTGCAGAGCAGGCCAGGCGCATTTGTGGCTGTGGGCGGATGCGTGGCCCAGCAGATTGGAGAGGCCCTGTGGCAGCGCTTCCCTTTTGTACGTCTGGTATTTGGTACTGACGGGGTAGCCATGGTGCCTCAGGCTGTGGCGCGTTTGCACATGGAGCCGGAGCTGCGGATCAGCCTGCTGGATTTTCTTGATTATTATCCTGAGCGGGATCAGGTTGCCGGCGCAAAGCGTGCCCAGGCCTTTGTCAATATTATGCAGGGCTGTGATAATTTTTGCGCCTATTGCATTGTGCCCTTTACGCGCGGGCGTCAGAAGTCCCGGGCTGCTGACGCGATCATGGCTGAATGCACTGGACTGGTTCAGCAGGGAGTGCGTGAAATCACGTTGTTGGGCCAGAATGTAAACAGCTATGGGCAGGATCAGCATGGCGATGGCACATCCTTTGCGGATCTGCTGGCGCGGGTGGCGGCCTTGCCTGGACTGGATCGCCTGCACTTTACGACCTCGCACCCCAAAGACATTGCTCCTGAAGTGATTACTGCTTTTGGCGCTTTGCCAGCCCTGAGTCCACGACTTCATCTGCCAGTGCAGTCTGGCGCTGATACCATTTTGCAGGCCATGGGCCGCAGGTACTCACGTGCGCAATATCTGGATATTGTGGCAGGGCTTCGAGAGCATTGCCCGCAAATTGCCTTGACTTCAGACATAATTGTGGGCTTTCCAGGGGAAACAGATGCTGATTTTGCAGCAACCCTGTCCTTGTTGCATGAAGTGCGTTTTGTGTCTTCTTTTTCCTTCAAGTATTCAGACAGGCCAGGAGTGCGAGCCGAGCGTTTGCCCTTTAAAGTGCCGGAAGAGGAAAAAGCCGAGCGTCTGCGAATTTTTCAGGAAGCGCAAAATATAATTACTGCGGCAGACTTGTCCGCCCTGTTGGGATCAGAGGCAGAAGTGCTGCTGGAAGGGCAGAGCAAAAAGCAAGAGCATGATACAATTTTTTGGACAGGACGGG
>JAAYGZ010000223.1 GCA_012727515.1 Desulfovibrionales bacterium | reverse complement strand
GTTGACAGAATTGTATTGATCAGTGTTTCAGCCAGCTCAAGCTCGCCAGATGCAAGCAACACTTTGGCTCGCTCATAGTGTACGCGCAGGGCATAGTACGGATACTGCCCTTCAAAGGTGGCCAGAGCCTCAAGTGCGTCTGAAAAATGTTTTGCCTCCACTAATGCGGCAATATCAGCCTTGAGAGAATCAAATTCCTTTTCTTTGCTTTGCTCAAAAACCTTGTTCAGGGTTTCTGCCAAAGACCGAATAGTCACCGGCTTAACCAAATATCCGGAAACTCCTTTATCAGAAGCCAGGGCCACGTCATCCATTTCCGATTTCGAGGTGAGCAGAATAAACGGAACATAACGGTAGGTATCATGCATACGCACTGCCTTCAGCAGGGCAAGCCCGTTCATAAAAGGCATATTCCAGTCAGAAATAATCAGGCCTATCTCATGTTCAAGCAGTTTTTTTAATGCCACCTCACCGTTTTCTGCTTCTACAAAATTGGAAAAGCCCAAAGCTCGCAGCAGGTTCCGTACTGTTTCCCGCGCAGAAAGAATATCTTCCACAATCAGAACTGTCAGTTGTGTATCAAAGGACATGGCATACCTTCGTCAGTGGCTGCGAATAAAATAACACAGAACCGGCTTCCTTGCGGCTCTGCATCCTCAACCCAGATTTTTCCTTTAAGCATGGTCACTATTTTACGGCAGATAAACAAGCCAATCCCCGTACCTTTAACCGTGCTTTGCATGGCTGAATCTGTGCGCACAAATTTGTCAAAAATGCGCTCCTTAAATGTATCGTCAATTCCAGGCCCGGTATCTTCCACATAAAATTTCACAACATGCTGACTTGGATCACCGATGCGCCGAGATGGCCAATGCTTCATGCCTATACGCACAATCCCGTTTTCCGGAGTATATTTAACCGCATTGGAAAGAAGATTCTGTACCAAATGGCCGAGCAAAACAGGATCGCCTAACACGCAGACATCCTGGGGACATATATTTTCCAGCGTAAGGTTTTTAGCAGTAATGGACGGCAAAAGTTCTGTAGTTTTGGCCTGCACAACAGGCAAAAAATCCACTACCTGAGAAATATTGCCATGCTGCTGCCATTCGTCAAGCCGGGCCAGGTGCAGGAAGTCATCAATCATTTCCAAAAGATTTTCCGCACCCTTAAAGGCTGTTTCAATAATGGGTTTCTGAGCATCGTTTGCCCCTAAATAGTCCAGTAAATCCAGATTGGAGATAATGGCTGACAGCGGGCTTTTAAAGTCATGAACAACCATCTGCACCAGTTCAGCGCGCTCCTGAGAGGCAATAAGGAGCTCTTGTTGTTTGATTTCCAGTTCCCGCGCAATATCTTGGTAGCGTATTTTTTCCTGCTCCAGTTTATCCTGAAAACACAGGTTTTCTATGAGCGGGGTAATCCACTGGGCATACTCCAGGAGCAGGGCCAGATCATTTTCAGAAAATGCATCCGCATCTATTTTATCTGAAACATTGATAACGCCAATAATATCATTTTCTTGTGACAAGAGAGGCACAGAAATAAGCGACATGGTCCGATAGTTCTTGGTGCGGCACGCAAAACGGGAATCAACCTCAATATTTTTGATCAAGAGCGGTTTTTTTGTGGTGCAGACATAGCCAGACACACTGTCCGGAGTCAGCTTCTGCACCATACCAACAATTTCCTTGCGCGTGGCAGCAACAACCTTAAGCTGCCCAGCCTGCTCATCAACCAACATCACCGAGGCCTGTGCGCTGCGAACCTCTGCCTGAATAAGCCTTCCGCCATGATCCAGTTTTTCAGCCAACGACAAAGAACGGCTGGCTAAAACTTCCATCATTCTTCTGAGGAAAAGAGCAATATCTGTATGCAGATTATTTTGCATGGCGCTTTCCAGGCTACATGACTATCCGCATTTAGTATATCCACAGGATGGACAAACAAAGCATCCTTCCTGAAAGACCAACTCTCCATTGCATTCTGGACATACAGACCTGGTCAGAGAATTACTAAATCTGTGTGAAGCATCGCTTTGCATATATCTGTTTTCCAGCACCCAGCCCACTGCATCCGGAATAGAAAGAAGCATGCCTTTTTTCTGAAAAACAGGGTGTTCTCCGCCAATTCCTTTCAGTTGCTTGACTATTTCACTGACATGCACACCAGATCGCAGGGTCAGAGAAACAAGGCGGCCAATGGCTTCTGCCTTGGCAGTAATGGAGCGCCCGGAGCGACCAATGGTTGCAAAAACTTCAAAAGGTTTTCCATCCACCTCATTAACAGTCAGGTACAACTCACCCAGCCCTGTGCGGACCTTTTGTGTAAACCCATACACTGTATCAGGACGATCCATGGGCCGCCGACCATTCGCTTTTTTCTCTTCTGCTTGTGAACCATCACCTGTGCACAGCACCTGGACACTCTTACATCCATCCCGGTACACTGTGACACCCTTGCATCCTTCTTCATAGGCCATCCAGTAAATTTTATAGATGTCCTCCTGGGTTGCGCTGTTCGGCAAATTAACTGTCTTGGAAACAGCATTATCCGTATATTTCTGAAACGCAGCCTGCATTTTTAAGTGCCACTGCGCATCAATATCCATGGCTGTAGCAAAAACAGAACGCACTGTTTCAGGAATAAAATCCATGCCGCGCACAGAACCCTTTTCAATCACTGCGTCCATAATTTTTTCTGAATAGCACCCTG
>JAAYGZ010000222.1 GCA_012727515.1 Desulfovibrionales bacterium | reverse complement strand
TCAATAAGCAGCACAGGAAACGGCTCTCTCATGCCTCACCCCTTTTTGAGGAAACGTTGATTAATCCTGTACAAGAATTCAGCGTTTTCATGTCATGAGCATATGTTAAGGACAAATGCCAAGCCTTGTCTCTAAGGTAATAGACAAATTTTTGCTTGTCATTCCGACCGAGTGTAACGAGTGGAGGAATCTCGAGATCCCTCGACTCCGCTCGGGATGACATGAAATTACGATGACTATAATCGTACGTTCGATTTAATCAGTGCCTTTTTACGCCTGCACAGGAAAACAAAGGCGCACCCGTGTGCCCTGGCCCTGACAGGATTGAATGTCCAGCCTTCCGCCATGCTCCTGCATAATGCGGGCAGAAATAGACAGGCCCAGACCAGTTCCGCCACAACTTCGCTTGGTAGTAAAAAAAGGGTCTGTCACATGGGGCAGGTCTGCGTGGCAAATGCCTGCGCCCTGATCAACCACCTCCAGCCAGATCTGGCTGCTCAGGGCATCAAACCCGGTCTGGACCTGCACACAGTGCTGGGTGCTGGTAAGGGCCTCGCAGGCATTTTGGATTACATTGATGATAACTTGCTCGATTTTCTGAAAATTACCCAGAAAATGAGGAATGCCCCGCCCATACATAACCGTAAAATGCTGTGTGGCCTTGTGCACCTGATTGCCAAGCAGGAACACAGCAGCCTGGAGCACGCCATTAATATCAAGGACCTCATTCATAACCGGAGATCCTGAACGGGCATAGTCTTTGAGGTCACGCACAATATGCTTGATACGTTTGGTTGAAGCCATAATGCCGGAAAAAAGCTCTGGCACGTGCTCACAGGCATAGGAATAGCGCAGATTGCCCAGCATGAAATCTCCGTTTTCCTCCATGTATTCATCTAAAATAACCCGTGCGTCATGCCACATACGCGACAGGATTGGCACATTTAAGATAATGGCATTGTTTGGATTGTTTATTTCATGGGCCACGCCGGAAACCAGAATACCCAGGGAGACCATTTTCCCGGCCTGTACAAGCTGTTCATATTCAATTTGAGCGCGTTTTTCAGCGTCCTTGCGCTCGGTGATATCACGAAAAGCAATCAGGGTTGTGCCTGAGCGCAGAAAAGCACGTTTGATATTTGCCACAAGCACTCGCTGGGCCCCGTGTTTATCTGCAATTTCAACTTCAAGGTTCCTGATTTCCTGGGTGTCCTGCACGGTTGCCGGATCATAAAATCTACTGCCCACCAGATCGAAAATGGTATCAAATGCATCTATGTCCTCTGGTCCATAGCCAAAAATCCGCGCCACATTGCAGCTTACAAAAACAATTTTTCCCGCATCAGTGGTTAAAAAAATGGCGTCCCAGATACTTTCCAGGGTAATACGGTGAAATTCCTCGGATTCCTGCAACCGCTCCACCCATTGTTTGTACGCGGTCAGGTCTTTGTAATTTTTGACAATGCCAACCACCTGACCATCAGGACCGCGCAGAGCAGCTGCCTTGACCAGGCAGGATTTGCGCTGGCCAGACACAGACACAAACTCTTTTTCAAAATCAGTTTTAGAGGAACCAACAACAATTTCCTGAATCACACAATGGTCTGTGCATTTGTGATGACAGGGAAAAATCTGAAAACATTTTTTCCCCAGAATACCACTGACCGGCTGTTCAACAAGCTGGGCAAAGGCATAGTTGGCGCGGATAATAGTGCGATCTGAATCCAGGACCAGCAGGCCATCGCCTGATGTATCAAAAATATGTGCAAGTTCAAGATACGCATGTTCAAGATTTTGTTCTGTGCGTTTGCGCCGGGCAATCTCTGCATTAAGGGATGTATTATAGTCTTGCAGGGTCTTTGTTCTGTCTTCAATGATTTTTTCCATCATCTGCAAAAGCGCCTGGCGCTCCTGCTCCTTTATTTTCAGATCTGTGATATCTTTGAATGTGGCCAGAACATAGCCATTGCCATCCACTTCAATCCGATTCAGCAGAACTTCCGTATCAATGAGCACGCCATCACGTCGCAAATCCTTCCACTCAAATTTCTGCATATTGCCGCGCAGGGCTTCGCTGATTTTTTGTTTTGCCAGTGCGTATGAGTTTTCTCCATCAGGCTGAAAAAGCGGGGCAAAATCACTGGGAAAAAAACCAATGATATCTTCTTTTTCACAGCGCCAGATCTGGCAGGCTTCCTGGTTACAGGCAGAAAGTTTTTCATCAATGAGCAGCACGCCATCAGACAGGCCCTGAAAAATAGCTTCATACTTGCCAAGTTGTGTGTGCAGCCGGGCAATTTCCTGATCCTTGTCAGCCAGGGCCTGCAACAGCTCCTGATGCTGGGCAGCCTGGGTCGCAGATTTTTGAGATGTTTGCATACGCTCCCCTGAAACAGTGTTGCACTGCGCTGATGCGCCCGTGCTTTTCATGCACCTGTATCACAAAACATGATGCGACATAGCCAAGCCAGGGCAGAGAATAAAGGGGCGCAACGAAAAAAAATCCGTGGTCTGGCGCAAAAAACCCCGCCAGGGGCGGGGTAACGAGGAAGGGAAGGGAGGAAAGGAAGGAAATCAGCTGGCAGCGACCTGGGCTTTACGACCAGCCCACATACTGCCCAGAATAATGACGGCTCCGGTGAGCAGGGCCAGGCACATGGAGGCAAAGCTGACATTTTTAAGCAGGCTGATGGTCGCATCAGGAAGCTCCATAAAACCCAGTTTAACCAGATAGGTAGGCAGGGCCAGACCTCGACTCACAGCCACAATAAGCATGATGGTGGCCATAACCATCTTGATCATGTGCGGACGAACATAGGTTGTGCCAATAGCGCCCAACTGTACGCCAAGGAGCGAGCCACCCAGTATAATAAGCACCAGACGAATATCCACCATGCCGTGCATGGCCCAGTTAACAGACCCGCCCAGGCCCATGACAAAAGCAACCACCAGCTCTGTGGCCGAAGCCATCAGCCCTGGCACGCCCAGAACATAAATCATGCCCGGCACACCCACAAATCCGCCCACAGCAATGGTTGCCGCCAGAAGACCCGTGGCAAAGCCCACAGGCAGGGTAAACCACAGGGAAATGCGCAGGCCGGAACGGGGGAATGAAATCATGGGCCAGAGTTCAATAGTCTGCAAACGCCTGGCCAGGGCTGTTGTTTCTTCCTCGCCGCCACTGCGCGCACAGTGTATGGCATCCTTCATGACATAGCCGCCCACAAAAACCAGAACCAGCACAAAAGACAGACTCACATACAGGTCAGACCCGGCCTGGCCCCACATGGCCAGAACAATCTGCTGCACCTTGATGCCAACCTGCACGCCAACAATAGCAGACACGGCCATGATCAGGCCCATTTTGACATCGACCTGGCCATAACGAAAACGCTTGATAGCGCCCACCAGGGCCTTGGGAAATTTATGGCACATATTGCTGGCCACAGCCACTGTGCCGGGCACGCCCAGGCTCATCATGCCAGGGGTAAGCACAAAGGCTCCGCCAGAGCCAATAAAGCCACTGACCAGCCCGCCGATAAAGCCGACCAAAAAAAGAAAGACAATGCTCATTGTATTGAGATCAATAAATTTTGTGGGATCAAGTGCTAACATATCCATAACTGGCTCTCCTTATAGACCTTACGCTAGGCGTGCAGGGTTGGGCGCTGGGCCGGACGCTTAGTGGCTGTAACAGTGGTGCGCTCGTGCTTGCGTACCGCAGAAATACCCAAGGTTGCCCAGAGGTTACTGGCAAATTCGCCATGCAGGTACGACACGGCAAAAACCGTTGCAATGGGACCAGCCGCCCACAGGGAGCCTTGGGCAAAATGAGCCGCAATGGTGTCCCCATAGGCAAAAAATCCAGTGTAAAAGGCAGCGGTCAGGGCACCAAAAACAAGAGTACGCCCCACAGGTTTCGTTGAGTGTGTCATTACTATTCTCCATATTCAGGTTTACCGCATGATGCGGGTGTAGTGCAGACAGAAAAAAAGCTTCCGGCTCATCGGGCAGCCCCTATTTCACCGTGAACAGGGCCAGGCCTGTCTGGCCCATGACCTGTTCTCCTTCTTTTGGTTCACTTAAAATAAATTCAATGCGCCCGCAGGAGCGCACCAGTTCGCTTACTGCGTCTTCAAGACTGCTGAACCTGATTTCATGAGCCACGTGTACATGCAGTGGACCTGCCTGCAGTGCCCAATCAGACGCAGCCTGGGTGGCCAGTTGGGTAAAGGAATCACGCCAGGCCTGGTCAGGTTTGTCAGCCCCGACACTCAGCAGGAGCAGATCACTGCCCATGCGCTCGGCAACGCTTAAAGCGTACTCACGCAGCCTGGAAGAAAAGGAGCAGCCATGCCCAATGACCAGAATACGCCTGCGCTCCAGGGCCGGAGGCGAGAGAATCTTCGCGGCCAGGGCCTGTTCTCCGGCTTCTGCCAGCGCAACGGCCTGGCCATAATCCTCAAGCCGGTCCTGAACAGACTTGGCCCTGCGCAGACACAGAGCGCTTGTGTGCATGGAATTGTGTACCAGGCGACGAGGCATGAACGTGCTCCTGATCTTGACGTTGGCAGGACTTATCTGGCCTGCAAAGTGGGACGAGGTTTTTCTGTGCGCTTGGCCGCAGCAGGTCTGACAGTGGGTTGGGGGCGCTCTGCTTTCATAACCAGGCAGGCGTCTTGACTCAGATTACGTTCTGCAAAAGCAGTGGCCGCATACGTTGTTTCAATGGTTTCACGGATGGTGCTCATTTTGCTTACCTCGTGTTAAAAGTGATACATCGCCTTAAACAAGCAGCGTGCCACTTTGACGGACAAGCATATTTAGCTGAAATGTAAGGAATAAAATTTTGATAGGGTGAATGCGGATTTCTGATCCATGTTGCAGAACGCAACGCCTGGTTGTAGAAGACAGCGCACACTCTGGGTCATCAGCCTTGTTGCACAATGCAGCACTGTTGCAAAACACAACGCACAGCCGCAATAACGCACCACCACAGGAGCACCGCAATGTTTTTTCGTAAAAATGAAGTGGAAAGCCAGCCCCAACCCACTGATTCAACTGGCCTCAGAGAAAAATGCGCCCAGGCAGACCTGCCCGCATCTGTGCGCGATGTGTTGGAAACAGAAATCAGCCGCATGGAAAAAACAGACTCTGCCGTGGCAGAATACTCCATTGGCCTGCATTATGTGGAAACCCTGCTCTCCCTGCCCTGGAATGTTGTAACTGAAGACAACCTGGACCTGGGCCAGGCAACCCGGATTTTTGATGGCAGTCATGCGGGCCTGGGTCAGGTCCGCGAGCGCGTGCTGGAGCACCTGGCTGCCCGCGTTTTACAGAGCAAACGCCCGGCATCTCTTCTGATTGTTGATGATGAGCCCATTGCCCGCACAAATTTACAGCATGTTCTCAGGCGAGAAGGCTATGCTGTGGATGTGGCGGCCAATGGTGAAGAAGCCTTGGCCCGCATGCAGGACAAGGAATTTGACTGCATTGTGACAGACTTGAAAATGGAACACATGGACGGGATTCAGCTTCTGGAAGCAGCGCGAACCATAGCCCCGCACACCCGCTTTATTCTGGTCACAGGCTATGCCACTGTGGATACAGCTGTACGGGCGTTGCAGACCGGAGCCGTGCACTATCTGGCAAAGCCCATAGATTTGACTGAATTACGCCAGACCGTGCGTTCAGTTTTACATAACCGCACTCGCCATTACACCAGCCGCGCTCCTCTTTTATGTTTTGTCGGCCCGCCTGGCGTGGGCAAAACATCTGTGGGCCGGGCCATTGCCGAGGCTTTGGGACGGCGTTTTTATCGCATGTCCCTGGCTGATCTGCGCGATGAAGCTGAGCTGCGCGGACATAGGCGCACCTATGTTGGGGCCATGCCTGGCCGCATTATCCAGGCCCTTAAATCCGTGGCCGTGCGCAATCCCGTGTTTATGCTCGATGAAATGGATAAAATTGGCCAGGATGTTAAAGGCGACCCAGCCATGGCGCTGCTGGAAATTCTCGATCCGGAACAAAATGCCCGCTATGTGGATCGCTATCTGGAAATCCCTTTTGATTTGTCTGAAGTGCTGTTCATTGCCACGGCCAATGGGGTGGAACGGCTGGCCGGCCCCCTGCTGGACCGCTTGGAAGTGGTGCAGTTTTCCGGATATTCCGAGGCTGAAAAACTTGATATTGCCACTCGTTATTG
>JAAYGZ010000221.1 GCA_012727515.1 Desulfovibrionales bacterium | reverse complement strand
GATTTTTGCACATAGCCCTGCCGGGAATAAATGGGTGCTTCAAAAGCATTGACCAATTGGACAGGGTGGCCTTTGTCCCGGACAATTCCCAACACATAGTCAGGCAGAGTATTGGCATTCATGGAGTTTTTACGCGCAGAAGGAATAGCCTTGATGGTTGCTTCCAAAAAAGTTCGCACCACTGCTTGTTGTTCTTCTGGGCTCAAGGGGGCCAAATGGTTGGCATCAGCCAACATATCAAGATTCAAGGCTGCAAAACGATAATATGTGGCTGAATTAAACTCCAAAGTGCTGACATGACCAGCCCCGCTGTCTGTATCTTGGGGTTTTAGATCATCAACAGCAGAGAAAAAATCAATTTCATTATCAGCCTTGTGGGTGGACAGAGCATGGGAGAACATGGCTGCTGCTTCAACGGTCAGTGAATGGTCACTGGCAACCATGCGGCCAAAAAGAGCAATGTCAGCGGCATCACTGATGGCTTTGGCATCAATACTTTTCAATGCTTTTTTCACATCACGGGTGTCTGCAAAAGCTTGGGCCACGGTTTTGAGTTCCAGGGGAGACATGAAATATAATGTGGTAGATTTTACAATATCTTTTGCTTTGGCATCCACCTTAACCAGAGCATCAACAATACTTTTTCCTGCTTCATCAGCTTCGTCAGCAGTCAGCCCGACTGCTAGTAATTCCTGGACTAATGGCGCAAACATGAGTCGGGTTCGCTGGCCCTGAAATAGTTCTGGCATGATTTCTTTGGCCATTTCTCGAATAGCCCGTTTCCAGGACTGACTGGATACGCGGGCACGCTGTACACCGCCAAAAATAGCAGTTTTGGGAGAGCCCAGATCATCACGATTAAGGCAAGCCACAGGGACTGATTGAAGAATATGAAGTTCCAGGTGTCGCATATCTATCTCCTTGTCTGTTTGATTAGTTGGTCAGGGGGGCCAGCAAAAAAAGGCCAAAGCCAAAACTTTTGGCACTGCCCAAGCCATGAGTATAGGTGTCAATAAAACTTTGGGAGTCCGTTACCTCCAAGATACCGCGAAAACGCACTCCACCATGTACGCCCTTGTGCCCTGGTTTACGAAAATATTCTTCAACCACCGGGCTGATCTCAAGAGGATGATGAGGGGAAAGGCAAAATCCTCCGGTTACGGCGTTGCCTTGTGCGTCCAGGCAGCGTTCTTGGCCTTTGCGTTCCAGCCAGGCCTGCAAATCTTCTTTCTTAACCAGAGCAATGCGTTTGCTCTGGCGCAAGGATTTTCCGTCAGGACCATACACAGGTAACTTTTTGGTAGGATTGGCCACCAGGTCAAAGGCATAGCGTTTATGCTCAAAAAATGACCGGGCAATTTCTTTGACTTTAAAGCATTCTGGAGGGCACCATGACGGGCAAAGAGGCTGCCTGACAGAAGCTATCCAGAGGATAATATGATTTTCCTGATAATCAATGCGGGTTAGAAAATCACGCTTGGAGTCAGGATTATGCGGAAAACATTCCCAGAGCCGTTTATGCCAATCATAACTATCTCGAATTTTTTCAATCTGGGCCAAGCGGGCTGGGATGGTC
>JAAYGZ010000220.1 GCA_012727515.1 Desulfovibrionales bacterium | reverse complement strand
TTCCAGACCAATGGCTTCTTCAGGTATGCTCTTTTCACTTGTGGACATGGGCAAGCGTACTTCCACACTGGCCTGAACCATGAAATTAGCGGTCATAAGTACAATAACAAGCAGCACAAGCATGATGTCCACCAAGGGCACAACATTTATTTCTGCAAAGCTATCTTTCATGGTGTATTTCCCAAAGAAGAACCAGATTCTTGGCTCTGCGGGTCAGGGCGTTATACAGTATAACGGCGATGATCGCGACAACCAACCCCACTGCTGTGGCTTTAAGGGCCAAAGCCAGGCTGACCATGATTGTATTTGTCTGTAATGCTGCATCTTGACCTATGTTATAAAATGTCAGCATAATTCCCAACACTGTTCCCAACAGGCCGATATACGGAGCATTACCAGCCACAGTGCCAATAAATTGAAGGTTTTTACAAATGACCAGTTCAAATTCCTGTTTACGCCCGTACATTGTCAGATCTATTTTGCGATAAAAAAACCACCGCTCCAGCGAAAATCCGACCACAAGAAAGCAAAGAGAAAAAAGCACGCCAATAACGCCATAATCCACAAGGTCAACAAGCCATTCCATACTGCTTCCCATAGCTATTGATAATTTTGTCCAGAAATTGCGGTTTAATACCATAGAGATCACAAATACCCTTGGCCGTAACCACAGTATCCACAGGTCCATCAGCCAGAAGTTGTCCCTTTTGTATCAACAGGGCGCGTCCGCCAAGAAAAAGAGCATGTTCTGGATGATGGGTCGTTAAAATAAAAATAAGTCTGCCTGCTTGTTGTGCACCGCCCTGGGCTGAAAGCTCGCGGATTGTTTCTAAAAGGTAAAACTGATTGCTGTAGTCCAGGCCGGTGACCGGTTCATCCATAATAAAATAGTCTGCCCCCTGGGCCAGGGCGCGGGCAATAAGCACCAATTGGCGCTGCCCACCAGACAGATGATGATAGGGTTTTTTGGCCAGATCCAGAAGGCGCACGCGACGTAGAGCGTCACAGGCA
Source organism: Desulfovibrionales bacterium (assembly GCA_012727515.1). Lineage (GTDB taxonomy): Bacteria > Desulfobacterota > Desulfovibrionia > Desulfovibrionales > Desulfomicrobiaceae > Desulfomicrobium. The sequence goes on along the minus strand of JAAYGZ010000220.1, from coordinate 4,191 downwards.
ATGGCATGGTCTTCTTCTGTGTACGCATACCAGGGGCCTGAAAAACACCTGCCCATAAGCACCACATCCAGCACCTCGTAATTAAAAGGTGCGCTATGCATTTGCGGCACATAGGACAGGAGGCGGGCCAGCCGTTGTGGGCGCAGCGTGACAATATCATGGCCATTGATGTGTACCTGCCCAGGGAGCAAAGGCAGAAAACCTAAAATAGCCTTGAGCAGAGTAGATTTGCCGCACCCATTGGGCCCAAGAATATTGATAATTTCACCAGGCTGTACAGTAAAACTGAGGTTGCGCAAAACAGGATGTTTTGTACTGTAGGCAAAAGAGAGCTGACTGACTTCAATCATTTCCAGGTTCTCCGATTGAGATAGAGAGAAAGAATAAACAGGGGTAAGGCTACCAGCGAGGTGAACACCCCAATAGGAAGTTCTGCTGTGTACACTGAGCGCACCACTGCATCAGTGCCCAGCATAAAAACAGCGCCTCCAATGGCCGAGGCAGGCAACAAAACGCGATTATCCGGGCCAACCACAAAACGCATCATATGTGGAATAACCAGGCCCACCCATTGAACAATGCCGGTCAGGATCACTGTCAGCGCTGAAAGCAAGGTCGCTGCTAAAATAATTCGCAAACGGGTGCGTTTCACAGCCACACCCAGACTCAGCGCTTCTTCATCACCCATGCTCAGAACATTGGCCACTTTGCCCTGAGTAGATATGTAAAGAATCAGCCCCAAAACAGGCAGCCCAATCCATACCAATGTCTCATTATTCACCCGGGCAAAGGAGCCCATGAGCCAATACACCAGCTCAGGCAATTCTTTGTTGGGATCAGCCAGAAATTTTAACAATGAAGTAAAGGATGCAAACAGGGCCGAGCTGATCATACCGCCCAAAAGCATGACCAGCAGGGATGAACGACGCACCAGGGTCGAGAGAAGAATAGCCAGGCCCACTGCTGCACAGCCCATGCAAAAGGCCATGACCTGGGTCATGATTATGGACTGGAAAAAGACAATGCCCAGGGCCGCACCAAAAGAGGCCCCAGACAACACGCCCAAAATACCAGGAGAAACCAGGGGATTTAAAAACATGGCCTGATACGCACCGCCCGATACCGCCAGACCTGCTCCGACCAGCATGGCGGCCACGATTCGCGGCAAACGAACCTTCAGGAGCACTAACAAGATTTCTTCCTGCTTCATGGTCAAGTCCTGACCAGCTAACAACGCTTTGCACAACTGCACAAGATCATGAACCTCAAACCCATAACGCCCAATGAGCAGCGAGGCCACAAGCGCCCCAAAGATCAAAAGCAGGGCTGCTCCCAGGTTGCGCATCATGGATTCAGTATCTTCTTGATTGCATCGTTACTCAGATCAAGCCTGAAAAACAGCCGTAAAAAACGATCTGTTTCCTCTTCCATATCAATGGAGAACCTGTCCGGGTGCAACGTGTTGGCCAGCCACTGCAGGCCCAGAAAGCGCATGAACGAGGCCGGGCGATCCAGCCAGCTGAACGGTTCATAGGGCACAAAATAAACCTGTCCCTGGCGCACAGCCCGCAGGGCCTGCCACCTGGAATCTCTGGAAAAATTATGCATACAGCTGGGGTGATTGATCAGAATAACATCCGGATCATAGTGCATGATCTGTTCAAAAGATATTTTTATAACTCCTTCGTCCATCCCCGCTGAACATTGGTGAACATTGATGCCTCCTGCCAGGGTAATGACATCAGAACGGGAACTATGGGCACAAATGGTGGTGAGTCCGTCCACATCTTGTGCAAAATAGACGCGCACATACGCATTTTCCGGCAGATCTTTCAGGCTATCAGCCACTTTGGCCATGGCCTGCTGGCCATATTCTCCCAGGGCAGCGCCTCGTTCAGGTACGCCCAAGTCTTGTCCCAAGGCCTGAAAACTTGAGACAGAATCCTGTAAAAAAACGTCCGGCAATGCCAGCACGTCAAATCCAAGTTTTTCAAGTTCCTGAAGACTTTCATGAGTTTGTTGTTTGCCGCTCACAAGCACAAAGGCTTTGTCAAAACCTGCCTGGATAAGCACCTCTTTGTCAGGAATCATGCCCGCGCCATACCAGCCACCCAGGACAGGCAATTGTTGATATTTTTCAGGAATGAATTTTTTTTCATAGTCACGCAGCGGACCATTCCACCCTGCCAGCAGTTCGGGATCAAGGACATAAAGAGCGTAATTTGAAGGAAACGTGGCTCCATATACCTTTAGCTGATGACCAGAATCCGCCCAGGCCAGGGTCATTGAAAAAAGAGCCAGCAGCAGGCTGAGTGCAACGACGCGCAATTTATCCATACTATCCCCACGCACATTTATGTACAGCCCTGCGCCGAATTCAGCGGGCAGGGCTGTACACAGCTTCTATATTTTATTAAAAAACGTATTTAATTCCTGTAAAAAAGCTCATGCCTGGCTCAGGATAATAATCACTGTAATAATAATTTTTATCCAGCAGATTTTTAATTCCAGCCTCAAGCATCAGATTTTCATTAAAATCATATGTCGCTTTTACATTAACTGTTGCAAAACCAGGAATTTTTTCTGATCCATCATCTGCTTTTGAGCGCATATATATTTCAGGAATAATTGAAAGAGCATCCAGAGGAGTCAAAACAGCGTATATACTGGCCACTTCTTTGGGTGAAGGCAGATCTTTCACAGTATCTGAGTCAACATCCCACCCCATAAATCCGGCACTTGCTCCAAGGCTTACATATTTATTAACAGATGCTTCCAGGTTTACGTCCAGCCCATAGACATCAACCTTGTCCAGATTGGCAAACTTGGAGCCAAATCTGCCTCCACCGCGTGGATCATTGTAGTTGGTGACAGATGTTATCTTGTCATCATACAGGCTGTAATATGTGGCCACATTGATTTTAAGCCAATTGTCCACGATTCCGCGATAGCCAAGTTCAAAATGATCCACTGCCTCAGGATCAATGCCCGGATTGGCCAGCACATCGGGATCAGAGGTCATTTTCATGTACCGTTCCCGCATGGTCGCCACACGTTCTTTATGGGCAAAAGTAAAAGACAGCTGGTGCGCTGTTGTCAGATCATAAAAAACACCAAGCTGATAGTTGAAAAGATTTTCAGCAGTGGAACTGATCCCAGAAGATTTGACTATATCTCCTTTCTGATATGACTTGTGCTGGTCTGGCTCCAGCCTGGTGTACCCAAGCCCAAAGACCAGGGTCAGGGGGTCAAAAACGTTCCAGCTATATTCCAGACCTGTGTCATAATAGCTTTCCTGGGCCTCCTCGTTCAGGCCCCAGTTGGAGCGCGTCAGTGGATTTGTCCAATTGTTGCTGGAAGTTCGATAACGATATTCTTTATGTGATAACGCACGATATCCGGCAGAAACACCAATTTTATGGTCTTCATTAAGGTCATAGCGCAGTGTTAAGTGCCCGCCAGCCGTGTACTGATCATATTTCTGATCGCGGCTGTTGCCAGCCTTGTTATTGAAATCCGGATCAGCATAATCAACAGATTGGTCAATATGTTCATCATAATAGGCAACAGCAGACAGTTCCAGATCACTGGAACAGGTGATGTCTGCATTCATATAATAGCGATTGGTCTCGTATTTGGGCCAACGCCAGGCCCGAATATAATCTGCATTATTAGTGCTGGTGCCAGGAGGAAAAATACCCGCGTCCTTGCTGGCATCCAGGGGCTGCCCTTTTTCAAATTCCTGCCGCACCACACCGAACATAACATCAATATTTTCTGTTGGCGTGAGTCCGGCAATAACGTTCAGGCGCTTGTTGTTATAATCTGAATTTCCCCTGCGCCCGCCTTCTTGCCATTGCCCGCTGTTAAAACTGTGAGACAGGGTGAAAAAATCCTGCTCATCCTGCATGACCTGAGCCAGCAGATAATACCAGTCTTGTTTGGTGCCCAGTTTGATCCCAAAAAGCCGCCCCTGATCATCACCATAACGATCGAAAAAATTTGTATATTTAGCGGCAAATTCCAGTTCTTTTTTGGGCTTTGCAGTACGCACGTTGATGACGCCGGCCAGTCCATTGTTGTGCTGTAAAAGAGGAGAACTATAGCCTTTGGAAATTTCAATGGAGTCCAGATCAAAGGCCAGAACACTGTTGATATCATATTCATTGCGGTAGGCCGTGGCTGTGGGCA
>JAAYGZ010000219.1 GCA_012727515.1 Desulfovibrionales bacterium | reverse complement strand
GGGTCTGGACGGGGTGCTGTATTTTCTGGGTCTGCGGGACCGGGAAACCATGGACCAACGTGCCGGGCATGAGGGCTCTCATGATGGGTAAACTTTTTCTTGTTCTTGCGCTGATCCCAGTGGCTGAAATTTATGTTCTGGTAAGCGTGGGCAGTGTGATTGGCGTGCTGCCCACCATTGGCCTGGTCCTGGGCACTGCCTTGGTCGGGGCCTATCTGGCCAGGGAGCAGGGCATGGCCATTGTGCTCAGGATCAGGGAAAGCCTGGCCCAGGGCTATATGCCTGCGGAAGAAGTCCTGGATGGTCTGCTTGTGTTTCTGGCAGGCATGGGCCTGCTTGCGCCTGGCTTTCTGACAGACCTTCTGGGGCTGCTTATTTTATTTCCCGTGACCAGAGGCATGTTCAAGCGCTGGCTGCGTGAAAAATTTGACCAGTGGCGCCAGAATCCCAATGTGCAGGTCCGTTTTTATTCTTAAAGAACGCGCTGCGCTGATCCAGAATCATTGACGTATCACTCTGTTACGAATTGCCACCTCGTTACGCTCTACCCATAGGGCATAAGCTCGCAACAACGAATTACTCAGCATTTTTTTAAGACCAGGACACCATTTCTCTTGCCCGCGAACCGCACACATCTTTAACCCAAGCATGTCATGAAACTCTATGCAGAAATAAAAAACATAGTGTTGCGCTCTGTGCGCATCAGTCTGGAATTATATAAAATTATGATTCCCATCCTCATTGTGGTCAAAGTGCTGCATGAGCTTGATCTTATTTCCTGGCTGGCCCTGCCCTTGAAACCCATTATGGGTCTGGTGGGCCTGCCCGCAGAAATGGGCCTGGTCTGGGCCACGGCCATGATCAACAATATCTATGGCAGCATGATTGTTTTTGTGTCCCTGGCCGGAGAACAGAATTTAAGCATCGCCCAGGTCACGGTCTTGTGTACCATGATTCTTGTGGCCCATTCCCTGCCTGTTGAACTGCACATTGTGCGCAAATCAGGCCCTGCCCTATGGTTTCAGGGGCTGTTGCGTGTTGCAGGTGCTCTTGTTTTAGGCTGGATCTTGTCCAGGCTATATGCCTGGGGTGGCTGGTTGCAGGACGCAAATGTCCTGGCCTGGACTCCTGAGCCGGAACAAGGAGATATGCTTTCCTGGGCCGTGGACCAGGGCTATAATCTGCTGATGATTTTTGTCATTATTCTGATTCTAAATACTGTGATGCAGGTGTTTACTGCCATTGGACTGACCCAGTGGTGTGTGCGCCTGCTTTCGCCTGTGCTGCGGATGCTGGGCATTGGCCCGGAAGCCGGACCTTTGACCATTGTGGGCATGGTCATGGGCTTGTCGTATGGAGGCGGAATGATCATGCACGAGGCCCATTCCGGCAAGGTTGCACCCAAGGATGTTTTTGCATCACTGAGCCTCATGGGCCTGGCGCATTCCATATTTGAAGATACCCTGCTCATGGCAGTGCTGGGTGCGCATATTTCTGGCCTGCTCTGGGCCAGGGTGATTTTTACCCTGGTGGTGACAGCGCTTTTAGTGCGCATGGTCAGACGGTTAGGAGACGTGTTTTTTCATCGCTACCTCTTTCATACCCCAGACCTGACCGCAGCTATGCAACCATGCTGCCCTGGGGCACCCTTGCCTGATACCCAGGCCCAAAAATAAAACGCACACGAGAACAGACCATGCCTACCCCAACACACAGCCCTGAAATTTTAGCCCCGGCCGGTGATGCAGAAAGTTTTTTAGCAGCCCTGGCTGCTGGAGCTGACGCCATTTATTGTGGACTCAAAAATTTTTCCGCCCGCATGGAAGCAGAGAATTTTTCCCTGTCAGAACTGGCTGGGCTGACAGCCCTGGCCCATGACAAAGGCGTGCGCGTGCATGTGGCCATGAACAATATGCTCAAAACCTCTGAGTTGGCCCAGGCTGGTCGGCTCATTGATCGCCTGGCCCGGCTGGTGCGCCCGGACGCCCTTATTATTCAGGATCTGGCCATGCCAGACCTGGCTCGCCAGGCTGGTTTTAGCGGTGAATTACATCTTTCTACCCTGGCCAATGCGGGCATGAGCGCTGCGCTGACCCAGGCCAGGGCATTGGGCATACACAGGGTGGTTTTGCCACGGGAACTTTCCATTGATGAGATCAAGGCCGTGGCTGCCCAGTGCCCGCCAGACCTGGAGCTGGAAGTCTTTGTGCATGGTGCCTTGTGCTATGCTGTGTCTGGTCGGTGCTACTGGTCCAGTTATCTGGGGGGTAAAAGTGGCTTGCGTGGCCGGTGTGTGCAGCCGTGCCGCCGGGTCTATCAGCAGAAAAAAAACAATCTGCCCTATTTTTCCTGTGATGATTTGGGGTTGGATGTCCTGGTTCGGCCCCTGGCCAAAGTGGAAAACGTGACCTCCTGGAAAATAGAAGGTCGGAAAAAAGGCCCCCATTATGTATTTTATACGGTTACGGCCTATCGTATGTTGCGGGATCAGGGTCATGATCCCGCACAGCGCAAAAGCGCCCAGGAGCTCCTGACCATGGCTTTGGGGCGGGCCACCAGTCATTATCGCTTTTTGGGACATCGGCCATCCAACCCAATCAGCGACCGCGAACATACTGGCTCTGGCCAGTTTGTGGGCGCTATCCAGGGTGGTCGGACCCCGTATTTTTCTCCGCGTCAGGAATTAAAAAATGGCGACCTGTTGCGCATAGGCTATGAAGATCAACCAGGCCACCAAGTAGTTAAAATTCGGCGCGATGTGCCCAAGGGCGGGCGCTTTGTGCTGCCCAAGTCTGCATCCAGGCCGCCAGCCCAGGGCACATCAGTTTTTCTGGTGGATCGCCGGGAACGCGAACTGCAGGCGCTTCTCGCCACCTTGCGCAAGCAGATACCTGCTGCACCGACAATTTCAGAATCATCCTTTGCTCCGACCCTGCCCAAGCCTGTGCGCGGCAAAAAAAAGGCGCAGACCATGGATGTGTGGCGGATGCTGCCTTCGCGCCTGGGCAATCAGAGCGAACAGGGTTTTTGGCTGATTCCAGGTCTGGAACGCAGTGTTTCCAAAAGTATTTTCGGACGCATCTGGTGGTGGCTGCCCCCTGTGATCTGGCCTGAAGATGAACGCACCTGGGCCACATGCCTGGAAAAAATGGTCCGTCTGGGTGCACGGCAGTTTGTGCTTGGCGCTCCGTGGCAGCACGGACTTTTTGCCGCGCCTGAGCGCTGCACCCTGTGGGCCGGACCCATGTGCAATGTGGCCAATGCCCTGGCAGTACATTCTCTGGCTCGTCTGGGGTTTTCCGGGGCCTTTGTGAGTCCGGAGCTTGACAGCGAGGGCCTGCTGGGTCTGCCAGCCCAATCCCCCCTGCCCCTCGGCGTGGTGGCCAGGGGTATTTTCCCGGTCTGTGTAGCACGCATTCGCTCAGAAAAGCTGCGCGAGCGCGAACCCTTGCGCAGCCCCAAAGGTGAGGAATTCTGGAGCCGCACCTATGGGCAGCTTGTGTGGACATTTCCAGGTTGGGAGCTGGATTTGAGTCAGAAATGGGCGGAACTGGAACAGGCTGGCTATGCTGTGCTCACCCGTGTGCACGAGCCTGTTCCTGAAAAAGTCCGCCTGAAAACCCGTCAGGGTCTGTGGAATTGGGATCTGAAGATGATTTGACGCCAGGCATACGGACGCACTGCCGTTTTCCTTACTTCCCCATACATGGGCAAGGGTGTTTGCCTCAGTGGTTTTTGAACGTGCATAAACGTGTGCGCATGGCGCGAAATTATTTCTTCATGTTTACAAATTGCAAGGGCAGCTCAAAGGTCGCTTCGCGCAGCATGGCAATGACTGCTTGCAGGTCGTCAATTTGTTTGCCGGTAACGCGCACCTGTTCGTCCTGAATAGCGGCCTGGACCTTGAGCTTGCTGTCTTTGATCATCTTAACCAGTTTCCGCGCAGAATCCTTGTCAATGCCATCGTGCAGCGTGATTTCCTGCTTGAGCTGACCACGTGACGTTTTTTCCGGTTCGCCAAATTCCATGGCCTTGGGATCAAGTTTGCGACGGACAAAATGTGAAATGAGCATATCGCGTACCGCCCGGATTTTCATATCATCCCCGGTCACCAGGGAAATTGCCTTGGTCTTGCGGTTGAATTCAATTTCCGTGATCACGCCACGAAAATCATAGCGGGTCTCAATTTCTTTGCGCACATTATTGACTGCGTTATCTACTTCCTGCAACTCCAGTTCACTGACAATATCAAATGAAGGCATGATCTCTCCTTGGTTTATGTTGTGGTGGCCAGGAGGTGGACCAAAACCAGGAATGCGTCAAGATTGAAAAAAATAAGAGAGAACTCAGGAAAATTCGAGCTTGTCATATTATATTCAGTATCAGTACGTCCTGAAACGAGATGCGTGAGAGGCGATCATTAGTCCTCTATAAAAAAGTCCGTGTCCACACGCTTGATGACATAGGTTGCAACCGGGCTGACACCAAGATTGTGATCAATCATGAGTTCAACCAGTTCAGCGCCATCTATGAGCACTATTTTGGGATCAATCTGTTGAGCGTAGTCTTTTGCATCTGCGGTGAAATAGCTGGTCGTGATAAAAACACCTTTTTTGGCGCGTTGCCCGTGTAAAGCCCCGACAAATTTTTGGATTTCTGGCCTGCCAACAACATTTTCCCAGCGTTTGGCCTGCAAATAAATGGAATCAAGGCCAAGACGGTCTTGTTTTATAACGCCATCAATCCCTCCATCTCCTGTTTTGCGTGTGGCCTGGCCAGCATCTCTGACAGAGCCTCCGTATCCCATAGCGACCAAAAGCTTGACCACCATGTGCTCAAAAAATCCCCATGAATTGTTTTTGATATGCTGGATCAATGATGCAGCGAGTTCTGTGCGCACGTGCTGGTATGCTGTTTCAAGT
>JAAYGZ010000218.1 GCA_012727515.1 Desulfovibrionales bacterium | reverse complement strand
GTGCGCAACAGGGGCAGGGACGCAGAAATTCTGGCTGGTGGCGGCTTGGGCGCATCATGTACATGGATAAAACAGCGCTCAGCAACACGCAGCGCTGCATGGCGCGGAAACAGACTGGCCACATGCCCATCCTCACCCATGCTCACAAGCAACACGTCAAAACGCAGGCCATAGCTAGCAAGTTCTGTGGTGTACTGCTGTGCGCCCTGATCCGCGCTGGCTGCATTGTACGCAAAAGGATGCACAGAGCCGGGCCGCGTTCCGCGCTGCTGCAATGGCCCAATCAGATGTTCCTGCACCAGGCCATAATTGCTCTCAGGAGTTCCAGGGGGCACACAGCGCTCATCAAGTAAAAATACATGCACGCGCTGCCAATCCAGCTGGTGCCGGGCCAGTGCAGCAAAAATCCTGGCCACACTCCGCCCCCCCGGCACACCCAGAATAACCTGATCCTGCTCATGGAGCAGGCGCTCAAGCCGTGCACAAAGAAATGCCCCTGCAGCATCAAGTACGTGTTCAGCCCTGGGCTGACGTACAATGCGCGCAGTAGCATAAAACTCTGCACCAATTACTTCATAACCATGTTGATTCATTGTAATATATCATATTTTAATTCAATGTGATCAGAATGTGCATACCAAACCTACCAGCCCCCGCCTCCGCCACCGCCGCCACCACCTCCAGAAGAACCTCCGCCACCAGAGCCTGATGAAGATCCAGGAGCCGTGGCAGCAGAAGCAATGCTTCCAGCCATGCTGGAGGAAAATGCAGCGGCAAAACCTCCGGGATGGGTGCGATGAAACGAGCTTCCTGTGTACCAGTTTGGCTCATATCCGGCCTGGGCCAACACAGCCGCAAAGCGTGATCCCCATGCGTTCTCCACGCCCAGGGCAATGGCATAGGGCAGGAGTTTTTCAAATAATTGCGGCGTTTCGTCAGGGGGATGCAAAAAATTCAAACGATCTTTTTCTGTGGCCGCAAGGTACATGCGAAAGCCCTCTATTTCATCCATGACCTGGCGTCCGATACGGGTTGGGGCTTTGAGCAGAAAGAAAAAAAGAACATGGAGAAAAGCCATCCCAAATATACACAGCGCACTAACAAGGCTGGCTTCATGGTATAAGGCATATATGCCCACGACTTCGCCAATAAAAAAGGGCAGGGCAAAAGTAAGAGCAAGGCCTGTGGCCTTTATTTTGATCCACAAACCTGGTTGCTTCCAGGTACGATACACCTGGCGCAAGAGCATATAACAGCCAAAACTCCACCCTGTAATCCAGACACACAACATAGTGACAACCGGGGTATCTGCTGCAAACCAGGACGCAAGGAGAATGGCGATCAAGGAAATAAACAGGGCCGGGGCCATCCAGCCGGCATTGGTCGTAAAATAGACCCCTCTGAGTTCTGTATCCAGCTTGTATTCCATGGATTTCCTGGCCAGTTCCCAGATCCGGTGCTGTGACTGCTTAAGGACAATAGGGCTTCCGGTTTTATGCAGCGCCTGCCAGATGGCCTTTTCCCCTGCAGCAAGAGTGGGGGGTGCTGTATTGCTGAGGGTTATGGACTTCTGGGATCTGACTTCTTCAATACGCAGGGCGCCTTAAACAGCCATATTGACGATACCGGCAGTAAAGGCCGTGTTATCAAAACGCATGATGGACAACATACGCACCATGGCCGGGGAAAAGCCCTGGGAGGAGAAAAAAGAGGAACAATAACCCCCTTTTCAGGGTCGCGGCCAACCCGCACCCAGGCCAAAAGATAGTAGCAGAAAACCAGGACAAGGCCCGCGCCCATCACCATATCCATACCGTGCTCATGAACAACATGCGCAACCCTGCCTGGTTCTGTAGCAAAACCCTTGGGCCAGGATATGGCAATGGTCAGCCCTTCCAGGGGAGCATAGGGCCGCGAGGATGACAGTTCAACAATGGACGCACCACCGGAGAAGCTGCGGCTGGCCGTGCTGCCCATAAATCCTTCGTAGGTTACCACAGAAAGAGCTGGTGCCTGGTCTGGCAAGTGTACACGGCACCTGACCCTGTCCAGGGGTAGTCGCCATCCATTGCCATTCACATTCCAGTACAGCTCGTCATACTCCGGGAAAAAGCCCAGTTGTCGTGTTACCGTGTAGGTTATGGTGTAGGTATAGCGGCCCGGAGCAAGCAGGACATCCTTGTCTCCCATATAAATGGCCACTCCATTGGACATGGATTTTGTGTGATACGGCTCTGGCTGGCCGTCTCGCAAGACATCCACAACAGAAAAGCCCACCCGTATTTTTTTTCCTGATGCGCTACTATATTCGGTGGGAAATTCCCGGACAATGCCACGCCTGATCTGGTCGCCCGTGGCCCAGGCCGTGATGTTTTCTGTAACCAGCAGCGAGCCGTCCTGGTTAATGATCACTGTGGAGAAAAAATCCATAATGCGCTCTGTCTGCGCCCAGGCCGGGGAAATCAGAAAAAAAGCAGAGATACATAAGGAAATAAGCAGGCGTACATACACGTTGAGGAAAAAATGGTCTTTGTGCATCAAAACAGCCCCACCTCCATGTTCTTTGCGTGCGTCAGTCTCTGGAAAGGCCAAAGGGCAGCACCACATGAATCGCCGTGCCCTGGCCAGGCGTACTTTCCACATAAATATGGCCATGCATGAGTTCTACCAGACGCCGGACAATGGACAGGCCCAGGCCAGCCCCTTGTTGAGAGCGTGTAAAGGAACCATCTACCTGAGAAAATGGCTGGAAAAGATGGCGCAACGCCTCATCGGCAATGCCTATGCCTGTATCCTCAACACTGATGAGCATTCGGAGATCACCGTGTTTGGCCGCAGACAACGAAGTCAGGGTCACGGTGATTGAGCCAGAACTCGTAAATTTCAGGGCATTGCCCACCAGATTAAAAAGAATCTGACGCACCCTGGCCTCGTCTCCCACAAGCACCAGAGGCAGGAGCGGATCTATCTCGCATCGTAGCTGCACCTGCTTTTCCCTGGCCTGAATCGCAAACAGATCAAAGACAGAATCATGCAGGTCACGGACAGAAAACGCAGCCTCCAGCAGTGTCATCTTGCCGGCCTCAACACGGGAAAGGTCTAAAATATCGGACAGAAGTCTGGTCAGGCGATCCACTGACGTTATGGCAAGCTGCACGTATTGACCCTGCTCCTCGTCCAGGGCTGTCATCTGCAAAACCTGCATCATGCCTAAAATACCGTTTAAGGGCGTACGGATTTCATGGCTCATATTGGCCAGAAATGCGGACTTGGTTACGCTGGCGCTTTCCGCTGCTTCCTTGGCGTGGTGGAGTTCTTCACGCACGGCCCTGGTCTTGGTGATATCACGAGAAACGCCCAGCACACCATAGGCCTGGTCTGTGGCATCAAATAACTGGCGGATAATGATTTCCACCCAGATGGTGCTGCCGTTCTTATGATATTGTTCAACTTCCAGCCGAACACTCGTATGCCTGTCCTGACTCCAGATACGTTGCACTTCACCAAACATATATTCCCAGGACTCAGGGGTCATGGTCTGGGGTGGCATTTCGCGCATGGCTTCCTCAACTGTAAGCCCGCGCAGCTTGTATATGGATGGACTGATATAGGTAAACCGACCGCCCAAAAGCGCCACCCAGATCACATCATCCACATTATCAGCCAGCAAACGATATTTCTGTTCCCGTTCAACCAGGGCCAGTTCTGTTTTTTTGCGCTCTGTGATGTCTGAAAAAATACAGGCAAACTGGCCAGGGCAAGGACAAAACGCATGCACCGTATAATACCTGTCCAGATCAACAGCATAGTGCTCAAAAGCGCACGGTTCGCCTGTCAGGGCCGTACGTCCAAAATTGTCTATCCAGACCTGCTCAATGTCTGGCAGCACTTCGCGCACGGTTTTACCAACAATATCCTTCCGAACCAGGCCGGTCTGCTGCTCAAAGGCCGGATTAACATCCAGAAAACGATAATCAACAGGCGCGCCCTGGCTGTCACAGATGATTTCGTGCACAGAAAATCCACTGCGCATTTCCTGAAAAAGCATCTGGTATTTTGCTTCTGCCAGACGCTGGGCTGTAATATCTTCAAAAATAGCATAGACCTGAAAAGGTGTACGGCTATGTTCATGAAAAAGTGGAACCGTGTTCACAGAAACCCACGTAAAATCAGTCTGATGAGCAGACCGAACCCCCATCACAAAGTCCTGCAGCGGCGTACCGCTGCGCAAAGTTCTCATGGCAGGATGCGTCACGCTGTCCAGCGCTGTGCCATCCTCGTCCACAACCTCCCAGCCCTCCGGAATAACAGGATGCCCTATCATTTGTTCGCGTGTAATGCCAAAAGCGCGCTCCACAGCCGGATTAATGGCAATGATCTGCCCGTTGCCATCATGATACACAATGCCCTGGGCCATGGTTTCAAACAAACGCCGATGGCTTTCTTCCTGTTTTCTGAGCCGTGTCTCCACCTGCTTTCTATCAGAAATATCTACGCAGAAACCTTGATAATATTGTGTCTTTCCCTGTGCATCCACAATGCTGCGTGCATTTTGCGACACCCAGAATGTTGAGCCGTCTTTTTTGCGCAACAGAAACTCTTCTAACGTAAGAGAGCCATGCTCCTCCAGCATGTCCACAAAACGCTGCCGATCAGCAGGAGAAACATAAACCTGCGTTCCAATATCCTGCACAGTGCAGAGCATTTCCTGGCTGGAAGCATAACCGAAAAGTTGTGCAAACCGTTCATTGACATAGAGATACTGCCCCGCGGGCGTGGAAAGATACGTTCCAAGCGGTGCGTCCACAAGCATGGAGCACATTTCTTCAGGAGATAAAACAGAACACAAGGTGGTCATGGCGTGATCAGAAGACATTTTCAGCTCCATGCAACTGGTTCTAGGGAGGTGCTGACTAAACTGGAACAAGTCATTACGGCGAGATGTTAACCAGAGGCGTTAACCGTGACACCTGTAGCAGTGCTTGCACTGAAACTCCATAAAATTTTCCGTTATGCCAACCGGGCAGGCCGCAAGCAAATCCCCTTGCCAGGCGCGTTGAGTTTTGCGCCAAACCCGACTACAATCCAGGGCATACCTACAGGAGGACGCATGTTTACAATACACACCATGGAACTGGGCTGCCTGGGAACCAACTGCTATTGCCTGCACACAAACCACGAGGCAGTTGTGATTGATCCTGGTGGAGAGCATGAGGTTATTCTGGACTATCTGCGTGCCCAGAACCTCACCCTGGTCACTATTTTGAATACACACCTGCATTTTGATCATATCCAGGGCAATGCTGGTCTGCATGCGGCCACACAAGCCCCGATTCTGGCCAGCCCGCACGATGCGTTTCTGCTGCAAACCGAACTGGGCGGCGGAGGCATGATGGGCTTTCCCCGCACCCCACCTTTTTCCTTTGAACCCCTGGATGCTGGCACTTTGCCTCTGCTCGGCACAACCTGCCAGGTGCTTGCTACTCCGGGCCACAGCCCTGGCTGTTTGTCTTTTTATTTTGCCGAACGTGGCGTTGTTTTTGTGGGTGATCTGCTGTTTTATCGCTCTGTGGGGCGCACTGACTTTCCTGGCAGTTCTGACAGGGAACTGCGCCGCTCCGTGCAGACGCAGATTTTTACTTTGCCTGAAAATACTGTGGTCTATCCTGGCCACGGCCTATCCACCACAGTGCGCGATGAGCAGCTCAACAATCCATTTTTTACTGAATTCACACGCTAGGAGACAGGCTATGATTGCTGAAGGCGAACACGATTTCCGGGACAAGTGCTGACATGTGGGAGTGGATGCCAGTTGGCATCTGCGCTTTGGCCGCAAAGACAAACAGGTGTTCTGGGTGCAGCCCAAGGTAGTGCCGCAACTGGAAAATATTTTGTATATTGAGCCAGACTGGACCCTGACCCAGACCCAGGTGGGCGATGTGATCCGCGCTGAATTTGTGCGCACCAAAAAAACATGAGCCAGCCCCTGATCCTCTCTCTAAGCCCACGCGCCAGCGGCAATAGCGACATGGCTGCGGCCTGCTTTGCTGCTGCCCTGCCCAGAACTGTTCCTGTGCGCTATCTGCGGGACTTTACTGTGTTGCCCTGCCTGGGCTGCGGAGCCTGTTCCAGCACCGGCCAGTGCGTGCTTGCCGCACAGGATCAGGCTGAAGAACTTTTTACCGCCCTGGACCAGGCTTCTGCCGTGGTGCTTACTGGCCCGGTTTATTTTTATCACCTTCCTGCCCAGGCCAAGGCCTGGATTGATCGCTCTCAAAGTCGCTACATGCGCAGACACATCCAGCCCAGGCTGACCACAACGCAGCGCCGCGCTGCTGCTGTTATTGTGGCTGGCCGCCCTCAAGGTGCCAGGCTGTGTACTGGCATTGAGCGCACCCTGCGCTATTTTCTGGATATTTTTGATTACAGGCTGGAAGAAACCCTGTGTTTGCGTGGTCTGGATGAACGCACGGCCCTGCAAACCAGCCCCACGTCCCTGGCCGCTATCACGGCCCTGGCCCGGCATGGCACATGGTAGTGGCTGTTACTGACCATCTTCGCACAGCCTGTGCGCGTGTGTGTGCTGGTCTGGCTCTTGCCCTGGGCCAGCGCTGTCAGCTCTGCGCTGCGGTGCTTACTCATGCAGCGCCTATGCGTCTTTGTCCGGATTGTCTGGCCCAGCTGACACTGCCCCAGGCAGGCTATTGTCCGCGCTGTGGCATAAGCGCACACAATATGCGCCTGCCCATGCTCTGCCCTACCTGCCACACTGCGCCACCACCCTGGTCTGCGCTGGTCATGCACGGACCCTATGCGGGCCAGCTCAAAGAGCTTATTCACCGCCATAAATTTAATCAGGATCACGGGGTAAGCCGCTTGCTTGGTGATGTCCTGTGTACTGCCTGGGACGCCCAGAACCTGCCCGTACCAGACCTGATTGTGCCTGTGCCCTTACGGACCCGCCGCCTGCTGTGGCGAGGATTTAATCAAAGCCTGGAACTGGGCCGCTGCCTGGCCAGGCATGTCCACTGCGACCTGGCCCCACAGGGCCTGCACAAAGTGCGGGACACCAAAAGTCAATCCAGTCTGCGCCGGGCAGAACGTCTGCGCAATGTGCGTGGAGCCTTTGCTGCAACCAGGACTATGAAGGGACAATGTGTTGTTATTGTGGATGATGTTATGACCACCGGCGCAACCCTGACCGCCTGCGCCACAGCCTGCCGTCAGGCCGGAGCGCGGGAAGTGCTGGTGGCTGTCCTGGCCCGCGCTCAGGAACACAAGCCTGTTTCACAATACAAACAAGACAGAGCAGAGTTGTAATGCGGATTTGCATTACACAGTGAAGGCAGGGCCTAGGGCTGCCCTGAGTAGTGCCGGGGAAGGCGCACTGTCACGCAGGTTCCTGTTTCTGGGGTTGAGTGCATACTGATGATACCGCCCAGTGCCCTGGTCATCTGGGCCGCGCTATAGGTTCCCAGACCAGTGCCGCCGATTTTTTCCGCCGTGACGTATTTTTCAAAAAAATGGTTTTTAATTCTCTCTGGAACAGGCCGGTTATTGCAGACGCGGATTTCCACATCATGGCCCGAATCCACCAATGTTATATCCACGGAATGCCCAGCATCACACGCTTCCAGCGCATTGCGGAAAATATTCATACAAATCACTTCCAGCAGGCTGCTAT
>JAAYGZ010000217.1 GCA_012727515.1 Desulfovibrionales bacterium | reverse complement strand
TATACAACTCTTTGCTCACAACGGAGGAAATTATGAGCCAAAAACGTCTCTATGAGATTTTTTATGAGGTCAGCCGCACGGTAAATTCCAGCCTGGACCCCAGCGAGGTCTTGCGCCGCATAGCAGAGCAAGTCACCCAGGCCATGGGTGCCAAAGGATGCTTTATCCGCCTGCTGGATCGCAGTGGCAGTATTCTTAAACCAGCGGCCTATTATGGATTAAGTGATCGCTATGCCCAGAAAGGCGTGGTTGAGGTGGCCAAAAGTGGCCTGGACCGCGAAGCATTTGCCGGTCAGGTGGTGCAGATCAAAGATGCCTGCACAGATTCCCGCTTTCAGTATGGCCAGGAAGCAGCCACAGAAGGCCTGGCCTCTGTTCTTGTTGCGCCCATGATGCTGGAAGGCACGCGCCCCATTGGAGTGCTGCGAGTCTATACAGCAGAACAACGAGAATTTACTGCTGATGAGATTGGATTTTTACAGGCCATTGCCAATATTTCGGCCATTGCCATTGAAAACGCTCGTATGCACCAGACATTGAAGCGCCAGATGGAATTGATCAACGCCTACGATTATCAAGTTTTTGAAGATTAGGGAGCCAGACATGGGAAAAACACGCATAGGCATTAACGGATTTGGCCGCATTGGCCGCCAGGTGCTCAAAACCATCTGGCAGAATCACCGCGATACCCTGGAGGTTGTGGCCATCAACGACCTCTTTGACACTCGGACCAACGCACATCTGCTGCAACACGATACATCCTATGGCTGCTTTGCAGCCCAGATCCAATCTGATGACGACACCATCCGGGTTGGCACGGAATGGACCATCAAGAGCTTTGCCCAGCGCGACCCCAAGCTCATTCCCTGGCGGTCCTGCGATGTGGATATTGTTATTGAATCCACCGGTATTTTCCGCACTGGCCCCACAGCAGCCCAGCACCTGGAAAGCGGAGCCAAAAAAGTCATTGTCACGGCCCCGACCAAGGAAGAAGACTTGACCGTGGTTTTGGGCGTTAATGAAGATCAGTACGATCCGGCCAGGCATCATGTTGTATCCAATGCATCATGCACCACCAATTGCCTGGCCCCGGCTGTCAAGGTGATGCACCGGGAATTTGGCATTGCCAAAGGAGTGCTGACCACTGTGCACGCCTACACCAATGACCAGCGCATCCTGGACTTACCCCACAAAGATCTGCGCCGGGCACGCGCTGCGGCCTGCAACATGATTCCCACTTCCACGGGCGCGGCCAAGGCCGTGGCCAAGGTTATCCCGGAAATGGCCGGACGTTTTGACGGCTATTCAGTCCGCGTGCCTGTTCCCGCAGTGTCCCTGGTGGATTTTGTGGCTGTTCTGGAACGAGACACCACCGCGGAAGAACTCAGGGCCGCGTTCAAAGCTGCCGCACACGGCGAGCTCAAAGGCATCCTGGGCTATTCTGAAGCGCCCCTGGTTTCCTCAGACTTTATTGCCGACCCACACTCCGGCGTTGTTGAGGCTGATTTCACCACGGTCCAGGCCGGGAACCTGGCCAAAGTGCTTATCTGGTACGACAATGAATGGGGCTATTCCTGCCGCGTGGCAGATCTGGCCCATCTCATGGCGCAAAAAGGCCTGTAACTCCAGCTACGTGGCCCAGACACACCGGGCCACGTCTTTCCGTATAACCAGTCACATCACACCTTTACACCAGCTCTGCTTGTGCATAGAAATCCAGACCTGAGGGTGCGCAACCTGACAACTGCATTCGCACCACAAGGAATCATATATGTACAGCATCATTCTTCTTGTCGCTTCCTATATCGCACTACAGATATTCTCTGATATCGGATCTCTGCGCATTGTCATGCTTGGGGG